>CAYQRT010000360.1:0-3240 GCA_964419695.1 uncultured Spirochaetaceae bacterium
TTGGCGGTGGTGATGAAGAAGATGTTGGAGATGTCGAAGGGCAGGTCCAGGTAATGGTCGCGGAAGGCCACGTTCTGTTCCGGGTCCAGCACCTCGAGCAGGGCGGAGGAGGGATCCCCCTGGTAGGACACGCCCAGTTTGTCGATTTCGTCGATCATAAATACCGGGTCCTTGGCCTTGACGTACTTGAGCCCCTGGATGATCTTGCCGGGCATGGCGCCCACGTAGGTGCGGCGGTGGCCCTTGATCTCGGCCTCATCGCGCATGCCGCCCACCGAGAAGCGGAAGAACTTCTTGCCCAGGGCGCGGGCGATCGATTTGCCCACGGACGTTTTTCCCACGCCGGGCGGGCCCACCAGGCAGATGATCGACCCCTTGGTGTCCTTCTTGAGCCAACGCACCGCCAGGTATTCGATGATCCGCTCCTTGACGTCCTCCAGGCCGTAGTGGTCGGCCTCGAGAATGGCCTTGGATTTCTTCAGGTTCACCTCGGGCAGGGCCGGGGTCTGCCAGGGCAGGGAGACGATGGTGTCCAGGTAGTTGCGCGTCACCACGAACTCCGAGCTGTTGGAATCCATGAGGCCGAATTTTTCCAGCTCGTTCTCCACCTGCTCCTTCATGTCGCCCTCGAACCCCAGTTCCTCGACTTTTTTCTTGAGGCGGCGGTACTCGCTGGACTTGGCGTCCACGTCCATGCCCAGTTCCTGTTTAATGGCCCGCAGTTCCTCCTTGAGGAAGTATTCACGCTGGCTTTTGGTGATCTTCTCATTGATCTGGTTCTGGATTTTCTTCTGTATCCGCAGGAGTTCCAGTTCCTTCTTGATGAAGATGAGCACCTGCTCCATGCGCCTTTTGACGTCCAGGGTTTCCAGCACCTTCTGCTGTTCATAGCGGTCAATGTTGAGGATGGAAGTGATGAAATCCGCAATTTTGCCCGGATGGTCGATGTTCACCATGTTGAGGCGCATTTCCTCGGAGAAGAGGGGGTTGTTCTCGGAGACCTGTTTCATCTCGCTTAACAGGGAGCGCGTCAGGGCCTTCACCTCCAGGGAGGAGACGTTCCCCTCATCCAGGTATTCCACCGCGGTGGTGATGGGGAATTCGGGGCTGATCACCTTTTTGACGCTGAAGCGCTTGAGCGTGGAGATGAAGATGTTGACGCCGCCGTCGGGCAGGTTGATTTTTTTGACGATTTTGGCCACGGTGCCGATGCGGAAGAGGTCGGCCGCGCCGGGCTGTTCCACATCCTCCCGTTTGGTTAAAAGAAGGCCGATGTAGCTGTCCCCCGTTATCGCTTTTTCCACGATCTGGACGTCGGTGTCCGAGCCCAGGAGAATGGGCGTGAAGATGCCCGGAAAGATGGGTTTGCCGAACAGGGGGATGACATAGAGTTTAGGCGGCAGAATCTGGTCCGCCGGAAGAATTTCCTTGTTGTTCATGTACGCTCCGGAATTGGATTTTTTCTAACTCAAATTTAACCGAAGAACGGTGATCGTCAAGTGGTTTTTAGCAGGATTCAAAAATCGTTTTCGTTCAGGGAGGCCAGTTTGGCTCTCCACTGGGCCTGCATGGCGGAACGGACGGAGGCATTTCCCAGTTTTTCCTGGTGGACGGATAAAGTGGTCTTGTCCCCGGTCTCGGCGGTCACCCGAAGCTGGAGGATGGAAGGCGCGTGCCAGCCGTGTCGGAGGTAGCGCGCCCGCAGGTGGGAATTCTTCCGGCGTACTTTGACGGTATCGGCGGCGTCTGCGCCCGAAGTGTCACCGGGGGTAAAAAAATTCAGCCCACGGGGGGAATCGATGAAGGACCACTTTCCGCAGTGGTGCGGAAAACGTCCGGCTGACGCCCGCCTGGAACCCGGCTGATTGCGTTTGTCCCGTCACCCGACGCCCGGTTACTTTTTCAACAGGATGAATTCGACGCGCCGGTTCTTCCACAGGTTTTTTTCATCAGAGAACGGAAAGAGCGGGCGTTTGGCTCCCACGCCTTCGGTGGAAATACGCACCGGTTCGATGCCTTCGTCGATGAGGGCCTGGCGCACGGCCTCGGCGCGTTTTTTGGAAAGCGGAATCAATTCCTCCGTCTGCTCACGCTGGGCCCGTACCGGATCACGCCAATATACGCTGACGGCGTGACCCTCTATGAGAATATTGTAGGAGCGGTACTTGTTGAAGATCTGGCCCAGGCGTTTCAGCGTCCAGAGGTTTTTTTCCAGCGCTTCCTGGGCCACGTCCTGATAGTCGGCCGTATTGGGCTTGAAGGTAATGGAGGGTACTCGTACGTACAACCGGTCCCCGTCGCGGATGACCAGCACGTCCACCGGGATGATCCTGTCAATTGACGCGGTGTTCCCCACCGCGTCGGTCAGGGTAAATACCAGCTTGTAATCAGTGGCCGCCTGGACCAGTTCGCCGCGGTCGGACAGGCCGTTCCAGATGATTCTCTCGGTGGGCGTACCCGTTCCCTCGTAGCTGATAAAGTGGTTCTTCTCCGGATCGGTGATTTCTATTTTCCAACGGGACACGCCCGTGGCGTCGGTGACCTTCTGGGTCATAACCAGCTCATCCTCCACCCCGTCATTGTCCGGTGAGAAGGGCAGGGGGGCTAAACGGAAATCGGCCGCCGGGGCTGAGACGTCCAGTACGCACGGTTTGGATTTCTCACTCGGACGGTTGCCTTTGGCGTATTCCACGGTCAGCGCGGCGGTATACGTTCCTTCCGGCGCCCGGGATTTGGCGTCCGTGGAACCGTCCCAGGTCAGTTTCTCCGGAAGGTCGGCGCCGCCCTGGAACGTCTTCTGCACGCCCAGCTTTTCATGGGTAATGATGAGCGTCCAGCCCGTCAGACGCCGGCGATTTTCCGCGTAAATGGAGAAGGTGACGTCATCCAGGACGCGGTCGCCATTGGGGGAGAACGCCGGTTGGTCGAGCGTGATGAAAACCGGCGTGGGGGTCACGTCGATTTCGAGGCCTTTCAATTCCTGCCGCGTCATGTTGCCGGCCGGATCGGTACAGGTGATGCTGTAGGCGTACTCGCCGTTGGGCAGCATATTGCCGTTGTCGTCTTTACCGTCCCAGACCAGGTTTTCCGTCCGGCCTTTCCAGAAGAGATTCCGCACGATCCGACCCTTGTGGTCGGTGAACGCGGCCTCCCACAACTCCTCGTTACTGGAAGTCTGGGTTACCGGCAGCGTGTCTTTGCGTCCGTCTCCATCCGGAGAGAACAGGGTATAGGCGGCCG
>CAYQRT010000361.1:0-3224 GCA_964419695.1 uncultured Spirochaetaceae bacterium
AATGTAAAAAAAATCTGCTCTTGTTAGTTTTTGAGTTGAAGGTTCTTCAAATTTTAAAATCCCTTTAAGTTTCTCTTCAAGAATTATTGTACTTTCCTTTCGTTTGTCATATTCATCAATTTTTTCATTAATTTTTGCCAATAAAGCTTCAGTACTGAATGGTTTTGTAATATAATCATCAGCACCTAACATCTTTACAAATTTAACATCATCTAACTCAGTTTTACCAGATGAAAAGAAAAATGGAACAGATCCAGGAAACCACGCGCCGGCTGGAAATAAATGAAGAACAACTCAAGGAGTACGCCAACAAATTGGAAAGAAGCAACAGGGAGCTGGACCAGTTCGCCTCCGTCGCCTCCCATGATCTTCAGGAGCCCCTGAGAAAGTTCATGTATTTCAGCGAGACTCTGAAGGAAAACTACGGCGCCCGCTTGGATGAAAAAGGCCGGGAATACCTGGAGAGAATGACGAACGCCACCGTCCGGATGGAAAAATTGATCAAAGGACTACTGGAATACTCCCAGGTGACTTCCCAGGCGCCGCCCTTTGAAAAAGTCGATCTGAATGAAATAGTCAAAGGCGTGCTGGAGGACCTGGAAATAAATATTCGGGACACACACGCTGGAATAAAGGCGGAACGGCTGCCCGTTCTGGAAGCCAACCCCCTGCAAATGAGACAGCTGTTTCAAAATCTCATAGGCAATGCCATAAAATACAAACGCGAGGCCGTACCGCCGGTAATTAAAATACATTCCGCCATGGCGGCTGACGGCGGAGATAATTACTGCGAAATCCGTGTCATTGACAACGGCATCGGATTCGACAATACATTCGGAGATGAAATATTTGGATTGTTCAAAAGGCTGCACGGCAGGAATTCATATGAAGGCGCGGGCATAGGGCTGGCCATCTGTAAAAAAATCGTGGAACAGCACAGGGGGACCATCAGTGCCTTCAGCAGGAAGGGGGAAGGGGCGACGTTCCGGATAGTGCTGCCCTGCATACAGAATCATGGAGACGGATCGTCAGCGAGTTGACGCCGGCACAATGGAAAACGGTGGAGCACTACACGTGACCGGCCATCGTCACGGCCGGGGAATAACAACGATAAAACCGATGAACGCTGATGGAGGAAACATGAGAACAAAGTCGCATTTCCGCATTTCGGAAACCATATAGCCATCGACGGGTGGCACCTGGTCACGTTTGAAAACAAGGTACCCGTCATCCTGTTCCAGGCCAACGCCACATGGTACAAGAACAACCTGCCGGTCCGGATATCCGACAGGGGGTTTTCCGAGGCCGGACACCTGCTCGCATTACGCTGGCCGCATCTGTTGATAGCCGATCCCATGGCGGACAACGGCGAACTTGAGAAAGCGGGACTGGTATATTACCTGAGCGACTGGTACATGGCGAATTGACCGGTGGATTGTGGAGGTAAGCACAGAGGTCGCCTGCAGGACGGTGAACCGGCGTTCGACATGATATTCGTACGGGCGTGAGGAGAAGGGGAACAATTCTGGGAGAAAGGGAGGAAAGGCGTTGAAAAAAATTCCTCTACTAAAATCACGCGTACCCCACTATACTTGATCATTGAAAAAACCATTGAGAACGGCAAAGTAAAAAAGGAGGCACGTATGGCTATGACACCGCTTAAGGACAATGTGGGAATCGCCATAGACGGCGGCGGCATCAAGGGTCTGATCATCGCCCGCGCCCTGGCCGCCCTGGAGAACGAACTCGGCTGCGACAGGCTGCTCGATCATCCCGGCGTCAGGATCCTGGCCGGCACCTCGACCGGGTCCATCATCTCCGCGGCGATCGCCATGGGAATGCGGGCCGACGCCATCGCCGAAATCTATCACACGGTCGGCCAGGAGGTGTTCCCCCGCATCGGTAAACTGGGCGAAGTGCTGCGCATCATCTTCGGGCGTTCCGTATACAAGAACGACAAGCTGATCAAAGTTCTGAAAAAGGTGATCCGGGAGCAGACCGGCAGCGAGGACTGGACGCTGGGCGACGTGCAGAATCACATCGGGCAGGACAAAACCCTGATTATCACCGTGGTCGACATCACCCAGCGGCGCACCCATTTCCTGAAATCCTACGATGAGGAAGACCAGAAATGGAGGTTGTGGGAGGCCATCCTCGCGTCTTCTTCCGCGCCACCCGCCCTGCCGGTCTTCACGCGGAAGAACGCCGCCGGAAAAATTGTCTGCTACACCGACGGTGGAGTCGGCAGTTACGGCAATCCCGCCTACGTGGTCGCCCGGGAGGCGGTCGATTTCCAGGGCATCGCCCCGGCCAAATTCAGCCTCTTGAGCTTCGGCACGGGATGGCAGAACGCCGGCAACTACGAAAAAGACAACCGCCAGCCGTCCGCGTGGTGCGGTTTGAAGTGGGCGATGAACGGCGCCTTCATCGTGGCCGCCGACGCCATCCGCTCCCAGTCGCTCGACATCCTGTACAACCCGCGCACGAGCGCCATGGACTTCCGCCGCTTCCAACTCGAGCTAGAACACGATATCCCCGCGGAAAGCTACGGTGACGACGCCACGTACGAACTTATGAACAAACTCGGGCTCGACCTCGGCCGGCGTATCGTCGACAACCATTTCGCTTCCCCCGGCTGCCCGCCAAAATATGATCCGGAAGGCTTGTTCCCGAATTACACGACCTTTATCAATAAAGCGAAAAAAATAAGCCGGCTTAAGTCCAAGGCCATCACCAAAGCCATGGCCAAATTCAGATCGTCCCGAAAAAAAAGCGGCCCGCCAAAGGCGAAACGGTGAAGCGGCCGTATGGGCGGGACGGACGGCGCTAGTTCTCGTTTCTGACGGCTAGTCACCTCTATCGGGTCTCTCTGATTCGTCCAGCGCCTCATCGAGCATTTCTATCACTTTTATTTCATCAAAGGCCGATGTGACGGGCTGGCCGTCCTTCACGCTGTACGACACGGTCCGGGAATAGAAGTACCCCGTGTACTCGTACGCGGCGTGTTCAAGATCGAAGGTCTCCGGGTAGCGCGCCCACGTTTCCAAAACAAGGTACGTGTCGCCTTTGAAACAATAAACGTCGTAACGCACCTGGCTCATTTCGCCGTAGAGACTGATGACGGCATACACCGGGCCAGCGCCGGAAAAGTACACTTCCGCCCCGCCGCCCTCGAGGGAATGCCCCATGAGATCCTTCTCCACTTTCCTGAGCCGGCCGGTCCG
>CAYQRT010000362.1:0-3221 GCA_964419695.1 uncultured Spirochaetaceae bacterium
AGCTTCCGGGCCATCTCCTCGCGCTCGTCCCGCCCGGCGCGCACGGCCCGGTCGATGTGTTCCTTCACTCCCGCGTCCAGAGCAACGCGGCCGTCACCTTGAGCCAGGGTAATCACCGCCGCCAGGGGGGCCAGCCGGTGAATACGTTCGATCGCCCGGGGCGACTCCCGGGTTCCGGGCGCCGCCAAAAAGACGTCCACGCTCGTGCCCGCGGCGTGGTAGGCCTGGTATGCTTCCAGCGCGGCGTCCCAATCGACGCAGTGGCCCACGACGCCAGCGGAACCGGTTATGGTGAGGATGTCAGCCACTAGTGCGGATGACGGGGCTTTTGTACCAATATACAGAATAACCACTTTATTCTCCGGCCGACGCCGCTTGGAAGGGAAGCGAAGGCGGCAGCATTACTCATAATATCAAGACCGGCGTTGAATATCAGTTGTTTATGAAATATATTCCCCGTGTTCCGGTCAAGGGGCCCGCCGCGGCCGGCCACGGCGGACCCCTTGATCCCGTCCCGGAAACATGCTATATTATCGGCAGGTTATTGATATGCTTCAAACAAGCGACCACCGCACTGCACCCTATACCTTCTCATATTCTTGGTATTTTTACCCATGAGACGTCTGTAGTGTGCAGTGCGTGATCGCACCGGGCCGCAGGCGTCATTAACGCCTTGCGGCCATTTTTTGTCCTCCGGGATGGTAGAGGCGCGGGGCGGAACCGCGGGCGGCCGGACCATACGTCAGGAGGAAAACCATGTCCCTAGTGCCCACCACATCACACCCCCCCCAAACCGGGGAACCCTGGGTTCTGGCCGGTAAGTCTCTCACGAACACGCCCACGGTGGTCTTGGCCGCCGGCCGCGTTCCCGTGGGCGGCGGCGGATTCGCCGTGATCGCCGGACCGTGTTCGATCGAATCCCGGGAACAGATCGAAGACTGCGCCGCCCTGGTCAGGCGGGCCGGCGCCACGCTTCTCCGGGGCGGCGCCTTCAAGCCCCGCACTTCGCCCTACGCCTTTCAGGGCCTGGGAGAGGAAAGCCTGCGCTGGCTCGAAGCCGCCGGCGGCCGACATGATATGCCGGTAGTCACGGAAATCCTGGACCAGGACGACATCGGCGCGGTGTCGGCCCGGGCCGACGTCCTGCAGGTGGGAACGCGGAACTGCCAGAACTACGCGCTGCTCAAGCGTCTGGGGAAAACCGACAAGCCGGTGCTTTTAAAGAGGGGCATGATGGTCACCATTGACGAGTTCCTGCAGGCCGCTGAATATATCCTGGCCGGGGGCAACATGAACGTCATTCTCTGTGAACGCGGTATCCGTACCTTCGAAACCGGCACGCGCAATACGCTGGACATTTCGGCCGTTCCCCTGCTCAAGGAGAAGACCCACCTGCCCGTGATCGTCGATCCCAGCCACGCGGCCGGCACCTGGAAGATCGTGGAACCGCTGGTCCTGGCCGCGGCCGCCGTGGGCGCGGACGGCGTCATGGTGGAGGTGCACCCATCGCCGGAGCGGGCCTTGAGCGACGGTGAACAGTCGCTCAAACCGGAACGCTTCGCCGCGCTCATGGAGAAACTACGGGTGCTGCTGCCGGCCGTGGGAAAGACGTTGGGATAGTGAGAGCAAGGGAGTCGCGGGCCCGGAACCGTCACATCCCGATGATTTGCTGCGCCCGGTCCGTCATGGCATTGTATTTGAATTTGTCCCGCGTTTTCTCATATACTTAGCAGCAGGCGTACCGTGTACCCGACAAATAAAGCGCTTGGACCGGAAAGAGGAAGATCCAGCCAGGAGAACACCCATGATGAAAAAAGCCACCGCCTGCCTGATGCTTTTATTGCTCTTCGGCTGCGCCGCCGCCGTGGAAATTCCTGAGGACAAGCAGGACTATATTGGTGATTGGAGGGGGGACACGATTTCCCTTTCCATCGCGCCGCGGGGCTACGTGTCCTACGAAAGGCAGCGGGGCAGCTTTTCGGAATCGATCAGCGGTCCCATCACCAAATTTGACGGAAACAGTTTCACGGTCGGCATACTGGCCCTTTCCAAAACGTTCAAGGTCACCGACCCGCCCGCGAACAACGGAGACGTCTGGAAAATGACCGTTAACGGCGAAGTGGTGGAAAAAATCGACAACCGGGCCAACCGGACGGTACCGGACCAGAACGCGCTGGTCGCCCTGGTGAATGACTCTTTCGTGGTATTCGCGGCCTGCGTGGACCGGAAGAACTTCGGCTATTTCTACCAGAACATCTCCCGTCTCTGGCAGTCGCATACCACGGCCGACGACATCCAGGCCGCTTTCCAATCGTTTATCGACAGCGGGATCGACCTGCGCAATGTCACCAAAAAACGGCTGGTGTTCTCCAACAAACCGTACATCGACGAGGATAACGTCCTGGTCCTGGAGGGGTATTATCCGACCGACCCGCTCACCCGGTTCACCCTGCGCTACGTCTACGAACATCCCCGCTGGATGCTGGCCGGATTCAGCTGCCGGATCGAGTAGCGCGGCCGGTCAATCGTCACCGGCCTTTTTGCCGCCCAGCTTTTCGATCGCCCTTTCGTAAAAGCCCTCCACCGCCCACATCATGCGATAGTCGGGGTAGTTGCCCATCAGGTTCTCGCACGATTTCATGACCGCCTCCCACTGCTCCATGTAGCGGAGGGCCAGGAGTTCCTGGTAGAGAATCTCCGGGAAGAAGGGATCGTTCTTGAGCGTCACCCGCGCCTGATCGGTAATGTGGATCACTTCCCGGTACATGTGCTGGGCCGTGGCCTCGTCGTTGAAATTCTCCTCGGCCGCGTCGGCGATCTCGTGCAGCGTGTTCTGCAGTTCCCAGGTGCAGACCGCGCGCGTGTCGCCCTTCATGATGGCCGGATTGGCGTCGGTCAGCTTCTTGATCTCGGCCGCGGACAGGCCCTTCTTGTAGGCCTCGGTGACAAACTCGCCGTAAGACTGGAAGACCGGCGCGTTGAGCCGTTTCTTAAGCTGGGCGGCCATTTCGTAGAGTCTGGACAGCTCGCGTTGAAAGCGCTGCTTGCGGAAGTCCTTCAGGTAGCGGTAGGCTTCCTCCAGGCTTTTTTGAGGCTTCACGTAGAAGGGGTCGAATTTGACCGCCTGCTGGAAGGACCGCGCCGCCTGGTCG
Organism: uncultured Spirochaetaceae bacterium; assembly: GCA_964419695.1. Classification (GTDB taxonomy): domain Bacteria; phylum Spirochaetota; class Spirochaetia; order SZUA-6; family RPPD01; genus JAFGSW01. Next base: position 3,153 of record CAYQRT010000362.1, read on the forward strand.
AACGATCCTTCGTCCAGAAAATTGATGCCGGTATAGTAGGCCTTGGCCGCCTCCACGGGCTTACGCGTC
>CAYQRT010000363.1:0-3203 GCA_964419695.1 uncultured Spirochaetaceae bacterium
CAGCACGCCGGAGGTCCATTTAAAGGCCTCATGGGTCATGGTGCCGCCCAGGTAGGCCGCCGGATCATAAACGGGCACGACCTCCCTGACCTTTTGGCAGACGTCCTTGGTTTCGATGTTGATTTCTCCCAATTCATTGGTGGTATAGCCCAGGGTATCGGCCTCGATCTTGACCTTCTCACCGGACGTGTTGGTGTATTCCACGCCTTCCTCGATGGGAACGCCGCGGTACATGATGAAGACGTATCCCGAGAAGTACTTGGCGTTTTTAATGCCCCAGCGTACCAGATCGGGGATTTCGTTCACGTTCTGGTTGTAGATGGTAAGCCCGAAGGTCAGGGTCAGGCGCGGGTAGATCTTGTGGATCATCTTGGCGAACCGTTCGCGCAGGGCGCAGAAATCCACGTCGGTCTGTTCGCCGTCCCTGTCGGCCCGTTTCTGGTTGCGGTCGATGTGGATGGTCATGCTGTTGACCTTGGCCTTCTTGAGTTTGCGCACCAGCTCCGGGGTGAGGGCCAGGCCGTTGCTCAAGATGTGGATTTTCAGCTTCTGCTGGCGGATGAATTTGCACAGCTCGAAGAGGTGGGGGTAGATAAGCGGTTCACCGCCGGCCAACGTAATGTTGTCGACGTTGCGCCATTCCTTCATGAACAGCACTTCTTTTTTCAGTTCTTCCAGGGTTTTGTGGCCGCCCAGCGTGGAACGGTAGCAGCCCTTGCAATGAATATTACAGATGTCCGAGACTTCCACCCAGCCGATAGGGTTGTCGTTGAGAGACCAGGGGAAACGGTACATATTTTTCTTTTCTAACATCGGTTTGAACTCCTTTTTGGACGTTAAGAGCGCATTATATCCAGGTGCCTCCAAAAAATCAACTGAAAATGCAGCGCATTTGGCGGAGGCTCCCCTGTACCGGATTACTTGCCCGCGGGATCAGGACAGGGACCGGCCCAGTCCGAACGCCCTCCAGTTGGCTTCGAACGTGCCGCGGGGCACGTGGCCCTCGACCGCCGCCCGCCAGGCTTCCTCGGGAAGGGTGAGTTTGCCGGCCAGGCTGCCGCAGAGGGCGACGTTAAGATACTTTTTATCGCCGATTTTCTCTATTAAAGAAGCGGGATCCAGCAGGATGGCGCCGGGAGCGAGAGATTTGATTTCCTCCTCCACTCCGGCCGGATAGGACTCCGTACTGGTTGGGAGGATTTTCTCATTAAGGACGATGAATTCCGTCCCCGCATGGGCGAAAGCCGTCCAGCGCAGGGTCTCCATCAGTTCCAGGGAGAGCAGGACGTCCGCGCCGCCCTCCGGTATGACCGGGGAGAAGATCTTCCTCCCGAAGCGGACGTGGGAGAAGACGGATCCCCCGCGCTGGCTCATGCCGTGGATTTCGCTTTTTTTGGCGTCCCACCCCGCCTGTAAAGCCGCCGCGGCCAGAATGTCGCTGGCCAGTATTATCCCCTGGCCGCCCACTCCCACCATGAGGATGTTCCATGTTTTGTCCGTACCCGTTCCCGCCATGCCTCTATACTCCTCAGAGAGATTATCCGTGTTCATCCGTGGCTATTTCTTTTTCTGTTGTTTGCGTTTCCAGATGACGCAGGCGCCTTTGACGACCAACAGCGTGAGGCGGCCGGAGTCGAGGAGACGCGTCAGTTCCGCTTCCACGTCCCGGGGTTTGTAGGCGTCCACGATGACGATATCATGATCTGCCAGGCCCGCGGCGGCGCCCAGGGCGCGGTAGTCGATGGACCAGGCCTCCTCGCCGTTGATCCGTTCCCCGGAGAACGGGTTGGGCTGCATGCCGGTCATGGCCGTGGTGTTGTTGTCCAGCACGATCATGAGCAAGGACCGCTTGTTGTAAGCGGCGTTGAAGAGACCCGCGATTCCCGAATGGGCGAAGGTGGAGTCGCCGATCACGGCCACGGTGGTCCCCCGGCCCGCCGCACCGGAGGCGATTTCGATGCCCTGGGCCAGGCCGATGGAGCCGCCCATCTCCACGCAGGTGTCCATGGCCTGCCAGGGCGGCAGCACGCCCAGGGTGTAGCAGCCGATATCGCCGGAAACAGTGACGCCCTTGTCGCGCAGAATTTTAAAGACCGTCCGGTGCGGACAGCCGGGACACAATCCCGGCGGCCGCGGCGGCAGACGCAGGGTGCTCTGCAAACTCGCTGCGCCGGCCGCCGTGGGCGGATGGCCGGCGGCCGAAAGCACGCGCCGGACGAGCGCCGGAGAATATTCACCGGTAACCGGGAAGAGTTCCTTGCCGCGGACGTTCAAGCCCATGGCCCGCAGTTCCGTTTCCAGAAACGGATCGAGTTCTTCAATAATATAGATTTCAGAGTACTGCCGGGCGAATTCCGCAATGAGCTTCCCGGGCAGCGGCCAGACCAGACCGAGCTTAAGCACGGCCGCGTCGGGGAAGACTTCCCGGACGTACATGTACGCCACGCCGGAAGTAATGATACCGAAGGGGGTGGAGCCCTTTTCGATCCGGTTTTCCGGAAAGCTCTCCGCGAATTCGGCCAACGCCTTCAACCGTTCCTCGACCACCTGATGGCGGGCCCGGGCGTGGGCCGGAATCATCACGTATTTCTTAAGGTTACGCTGGAAACGGGCCGGGGCGGGTGGTTCCCGCCGTGTCCCTGAAGGGGCGACGGCCGAACGGGCGTGCGAAATGCGGGTGGTCAGGCGCAGGATGACCGGTGTATCGTATTTCTCGGAGAGGTCGAACGCCAGGGCCGTAAATCGGCGCGCCTCCTCGGAGTCCGACGGTTCCAACAGGGGCAGTTTGGCGGCGCGCGCGTAATGGCGGTTGTCCTGTTCGTTCTGGGACGAATGCATGTCCGGGTCGTCGGCATTGGCGATTACGAGTCCCCCCTTGACCCCCACGTACGAGGAGGTGAACAACGGATCGGCCGCCACGTTGAGCCCCACGTGCTTCATGGTGACCAGGGTCCGCGATCCCGTGAGGGAGGCGCCCAGTCCCACCTCCAGCGCCACTTTTTCATTGACCGACCACTCGGTGTACACGCCCGGATAGGCGCTGAGGTTTTCCAGAATTTCCGTGGAAGGTGTGCCCGGATATCCGGTGCCGACCGTGACACCGGCCTCGTACGCCCCCAAAGCCACGGCTTGGTTGCCGGAAAGCATATATTTCTTATGCATGATTGCCTGCCTTATATATTACGTATGAGCGGACCTTTTTG
>CAYQRT010000364.1:0-2899 GCA_964419695.1 uncultured Spirochaetaceae bacterium
TAAAGCAACTTCCATCCATCTTGATTTTGACAGCAAGGCTGAGCAAAAGAAGCAGGATATAAAAGGATTGAGCGCGCAGATCGCTAATTCCACCAGGATAGGGAATGTTATCCTGGGATTTGCGATTTCCGACACTGATAATAGCCAGGTAACGCTGTCAGAGAGCGAAACTAACTCATATAATGTTGCCGTGAATGATGTCCCGAATGTCGTTGAATTGAATAATAGCGAAACTTCAAAGACTATGGAGATCAACCCGGGTTTTATTACGGCTTTAGCAGCCAATATTTCCGAGACAAGCTCCATCGGCCTTCAGGTATTGATCAAGTATTACTGGAAATCGGAGAAAAAGGAGACTGAATCGGAACAGTTATTTAACGGTGGAATTAACCAGCAAACTAACAGGAAGAGGGACTATGAAATTAATAAATTGTCGGCGGAAATTGGGTTCGGCTATTTGTACAGGAAGGATGATATTCAGGCAGGGCTGCTGTTTAGAACCGGCGATTATTCCTGGATTGATAAGTCGTTAACGATAAATACGGAGTTTGTGGAACCTGCGGGGCCGGATTCAAAAAGAAGCCTGGATACTTCAATGAAGGGTGTGTATACTTCAGGGCCTGGGGTTTCTGTCGGCGGGTACAAGCGGGTCAATCGTTATTTTGCATTTGCTCTGGAGTCGGCTTTTAGACTTGATAATGTGTATACTGATAAGGACTTTAACTATATTGAAAAGACTGACGAGATCGCGGAAAAAAAATATGTTACCGGGATAAGGAATGTTATTTCGTTCAAAGGCGGGGTGGAAATAAATCTCCTGGATGATTTAGCTTTAATGTGCGGCCTGGGATATTCAACAGGCAAGTTTTTCAGCCATTCAAGAGAACAGGCAACGGATATGGAAAACTATACGAGTATTGATAATCATCAGCAATTTTATTATTCTACTTTCGGGGCTGATTATACGATGAGCCCTATGACAAGCTTTAATTTAATGACAGCAGTGATATTTTACATGTATGATACTGATTCTTTCGATTACAGCGAAGATGAGGAGATAAGGATATATTCCAGGTCGGATATAAGAATGAAAGGATTCATTTTACAGTCCGGTTTTGGTATTACTTTATCTTTCTGATCTTTTTATGGTTTAATTTGCTTCAGCCTGCGGGTTTTTGTCATCCGGGGCTGAGTTTCGGGCATCCCGGATATGCGTTTATTCCGTAAGGGTTAATATACGGCTTTGAAACGGAGGGGTAAGAAAGAAAGTTCCAGGTTGAATGTTCCAGGTTCCAGGGGAGAGAATAGAGTTTTGACTTCGATTCGTGTGACGAACTGCGAACAAGTGTCTGTATTATTCTTTTTAAATAATTCGAAATATAAAGATTATATCCGCTCATATTGAGGTAACGCGCTTTGCGATTGTATGCGTATCTTTCGTCAGCACTCATGGCTTGCCAGGAGCGTACAGCATCGGCGAAGCTGCGGCGCATCGCGCGCTGTGCTTCGGTGTCGGGATTGCGCGGGATCACATGGACGCGCACACACTGGGTTCCCTTCCTCATATAGAATACGAGGTTGCCTAATCGTCCGTGTAACGAATTTATCATTATGCCTGGTATTGCTGTTGCCATTTGTTATTTTCCTTATTGTCCTCACCCGGCCGAGCCTGACGGCCAGCCACCATCTCCCGCCGGAAGCGGGCGAGGGTTCGGCATTAAAATTAGGATGATTTATTTCTCAGTCATGTTTTTCACTGAGCCTTCAGGTTCAGAGATCGCTTTCAAAGCAAGTTAAAATTTTTTCCCCTACATATTAATATACGAAAACGTGTCACGTTTTCCGGATGTTTTAAGGGCGTTTTTTGTATTTTTTTTTTGAGTTTTGAAAAAAAATCGTGTTTTTAAGGTTTGTTTAAGTTTAACGGGGATCGAAAAAATTATTGACTTTATGCTGTCGATTATTTTATTAACTTAACGCGGTTTATATACAATTTAATTTAATTAATAATATGGTTTCAATTAATTATAATTTGACAAAGTGTTATAGTCCGTTATAAGATTACCCGTAATTTTTTCTGAATTATTTTTAAATTTCAAGTTAAGGATTAAATATTATGAAAAAACTTTTTTTAATTCCTGCGGTCATTGCTTTATTCATTCTTCCTGTGCTGCTCTTCGGGCAGGCTCCTGTAAATGATGTTACAATAAAAAAGTCGGGCAATAAAAAAGGCGCGGTTACGTACAGCCATGCTAAGCACGCGAAAATCGCGATTGCCAAAGATTGCGAGAGCTGTCATAAAGCAGCAAAATCCATGAAGACTGCACATAAATTATGCATAACATGCCATAAGAAAGAAAAAGCCGGGCCTGTGAAATGCAACGATTGTCATAAGAAATAATATTTATTTTCTTTAGTTTAAAAATTATTTAGATTGGTTTTATAATTGAACATGACTTCATGATCAATTATAAAACCTTTTATTGTAATTATGGACTTATATTTAACTTGATAGCAACTTCCCCGGAAATCGGGGAGAATTCCTCATAGCATAATTGGGTCAAATTATGAAGAAACAAATATAAGTAATTAACAGGCTTTTTGTAATTCCGTTTCCCTGAAGTCTTAATAATAAGTTGCTGCCTGCCTGTTCCTGACTGGAGCTATTAATTTTATGCGTTTAATATTTATACTCTTATATGTGTTTTTTTACATAAAAATATCAGAAAATATTAGTTTGAAATATTAGTTAAAAAATTGCTTTTATTTCTATTTTTATTATTTGACATAATGTCCAGTTGTTTTATCTTATGTCTATTTTAATGTCCGGTTTTCCGGCAGTTTCTATTTTTTATTTCATTCAGGGCTATATATATTATGTTATCCCTATTCATTTTTT
>CAYQRT010000364.1:2909-3200 GCA_964419695.1 uncultured Spirochaetaceae bacterium
CTATTATTACCGATTCACTTAACACCTATCCGGTTAATAATTATTCTTTTTTTGGCGTTTGCTCTTGCCATTAAGGTGGTCTTTAAAGGCGAGGATAGTGTAAAAAAAACGTCGTGTTCTTCATTGCCGGGGTGCAAATCAAATTCTCATTGCTCAAACTGTAGTGTAAATATAAGGCAATGATATATTAAATAGAATTATAATATGCTTTTTATTAGCATATAAATATGCTCATTAAAACCATATAAATGTGGTTTTCAATCTAGAGAGTGTGTAGATTTAAATAAATGT
>CAYQRT010000365.1:0-3160 GCA_964419695.1 uncultured Spirochaetaceae bacterium
ATCTTTTTCAAGTGCCTGGGCAGCCAGTGGCCCTGCCTGGTCCTCTCGGCATCCATGTCCTCCGCCCGGCTCTTCGCCACCCTGAACGAGACCTTCTACGAACAAATCAAGCGTTCGGGCAGCATCCTTCAGATACGCTTCGCCTTCAAGCGCGAGGAAAAGACCGATCCCCTCACTTTCTACATTTCGGCCAAGGTCACCGGCTTCACTCCTTACGGCAAAAGCGACAAGGACGTCAATTTTATTAACTGCGTCTTCACCCAGAAACCGCCCGACAGTTTCATAGAAATTCTAGGCGGCCTGCTGGACGCCACCATGGAAAGTCAGAAGCGGCGCGAGGAACGGATCGTGATCACCGTGGACAGCGCCCGCCGGCTGGGCCTTTCCTCCAAGGAATCCGTCATCCTCATCGACCAGGTACCGCGCAAGTGCCTGATCCGCGATCTCTCCTATTCAGGCACCAAGGTCATCCTCATCGGTGTGGCTAAATATCTCATCAACAAACCGGCCACCATCAAGATCGCCTTCGACGACCTGCCGGCGCCGGTGATCATCCAGGGCAAGATCCTCCGCGACGAGGAAGTCTCCGGACGCAAGGACGTGGTCGCCCTGGCCATGAAATTCGAGGAGGAACGGGTACCCATCGAATACAAGATGATCATCAACCAGTACCTGAAGCATCCCGTCAAGATCATCACCAAACGGCCGCCGCCGGCGGGCGGCGCCCAACGGCCGGCCCCCTCATGAACACGCCCGACGATCCCCTGGCCGGGGTGGCCTTCATCACCATCCCGGAGCATATCCGTCCCCTCCTCTCCCCGGAACTGGACCCGTCCCTGCCCATACCCTGTGAGATCGTCCCGGAGAAAAAAGGCGCGGCCGGGCTCACGTTGGAAGCGATTATCGCGGGCATGCTGCGCGTTATCATCTACCGGCCGGACCACGAACAGAGTGCCGCGTACGCGGCCATCGTCCGCAGCCTCCGGCCCGACATCAAGGAAGAGTTCACGGAAGCCGGTCGCGTCAAGGCGGAAATGAACGACTTCCCCGTGGCCATCGAGATTTTCCGGGCCCTGACCGCCCTGTTCCCCGATTGTCCCGTGTGTGCCTTCAATCTGGCCCTGGCCTACCACGACGCGGCCCGGCATGAAAAAGCCGACGCCGACCGGGCCGCGGCCTATACGGAGGAGGCGTTTCGCGCCTACCGGAACGCCCTGCCCCTGGCGGACCAACTCCCCGATATACACGTTAATTTCGGTTATTTCCTGCTCGAGAAGGAAAATTATGAAAAGGCGCTGGCCCATTTTGAGGAATATGTGCGCCTGGAAAAAGATCCCGCCCAGCGTGCGCCCGTTGAAAAAATAGTGGCCGGTCTGGACCGCTACCGGCGGCAGGACGGCCTGTTCAAGGAGGCGTTCGACTGCATTTCCCTGGGTAAAGAAGAAGAGGGGCTGGCCAAGGCCCAAGCCCTGCTGGAAAGCCGGCCTGATTTCTGGAACGGATGGTTTCTGAAGGGCTGGGCCGAACGGCGGCTGGAACGCTATGGCGAGGCCAAAGCCTCCTTTGAGAAGGCCCTTGACTTGAGTCCCCGTCCCCAACCCGACATCCTCAACGAATTGGCCATTGCCTGCATGGAACTGAACGAGCTGGACGAAAGCTACCGCCGGTTGGCCCAAGCCATCCGCCTGGAACCGGAGAACATCAAGGTCCTCTCCAATCTGGGGGTCGTCTGCCTCAAGCAGAACCGTCCGGATGAAGCGGCCGGTTTCTTTCGGGCCGTCCTGGAATACAAACCCGGGGATCCGGTGGCGAAAAATTACCTGGAAATATTGGAAAAAAAATAAACATTCCGCTAAACTTTAAAGAGCGGCGGGCCGATAGAATGAATAAGGGTAGTTTTGGCCGGGGGCCGGAGGCCTCCTCCCCATGGCTTTCCTTACTCTCAAGAATCGGAATCGATTCTTGAGAGCATTATAAAAAAAAAGAAAAAACGTTATCTTCCGTCGTATGACGGAAAAACCGGGCACGGATGCCCAGTGACGACAGTTTCAAGGAGGAAACTATGATCATTAATCACAACATGAGCGCCATCTTCGCTCAAACCCGCCTGAAAAACAACATTCTGCAAACCGACAAAGCGCAGGAGAAGTTATCGTCCGGGTTGCGCATCTTCCGCGCGGGCGACGATGCCTCCGGGTTGGCGGTGTCGGAGAAGCTCCGCTCCCAGATCCGCGGCCTCAAGCAGGCTGAAATGAACGCGGAAAACGGCGTTTCGTTCATTCAGGTGGCGGAAGGGTATCTGCAGGAGTCCCAGGACGTTCTGCAGCGCATCCGCGAGTTGTCCGTTCAGGCATCGAACGGCATCTACTCGGACGAAGACCGGATGCAGATCCAGGTCGAGATTTCGCAGCTCATCGACGAAATCGACCGCATCGCCTCGCACGCCCAGTTCAACGGCATGAACATGCTCACCGGCCGGTTCGCCCGCATGACCGGCGAAAACACGGTCACCAGTTCCATGTGGTTCCACATCGGCGCCAACATGGACCAGCGCGAACGGGTGTACATCGGCACCATGACCGCCTACGCTCTCAAGGTCAAGGAAGTCGGCAGCGATGAGATCCTCGATCTCGGCACCCCCGACGGCGCCAACCGGGCCATCGGCGTGGTGGACAGCGCCCTCAAAACCGTGAGCAAGCAGCGCGCGGACCTGGGCGCCTACCAGAACCGCCTGGAGCACTCCGCCCGCGGCAACGCCGTGGGAGCGGAAAACATGCAGGCCTCCGAATCCCGTATCCGCGACGCGGATATGGCCAAGGAAATGGTGGAATTCGTGAAGGACAGCATCCTGGTGCAGTCGGCCACGGCCATGCTGGCCCAGGCCAACACCCGGCCGCAGATCGTCCTGCAGCTGTTGGGCTAAAGGATTCTTGAACAAAATGTGAACCGTTCGGATCTTTGAAAAACAAATCCTTCTTGGTTGATGCCTAAAGGTATGAAAGTGTTCCCCCCTTCCCCCAAGGATAGGCGGGGAGCACTTTTTGCCTGACAAGGCGAACAGGGAACGGAAGTCTTTCACTCTTGGAGGCGCGCATCTCCGAAGGACTTTTTCAAACCTTGTCCGGGCGTCATAAAAGGCACGGATTGCCTTTTTCCACAA
>CAYQRT010000366.1:0-3159 GCA_964419695.1 uncultured Spirochaetaceae bacterium
GGGCGGCGGCGACCGCTATCGCGACAGGCCCCGCCGTCCTTACGACGACCGCGGCCCGCGCGGACCGCGCCGCGGCGGCGGCGGCGGAAGGGACCGTGACCATCGCGGCGGAAGCGGCGGTGGACGCGACCGGGGAGGCCGGGACCGCGACCGGCGCCGTTTTTAACGGTAACGGGCCGGGACGGTACGTCCCGGCGGTGACCTACATTGTATGTACGTATAAGGCGATGACAAACTTCCGGGTAACGGGGTTTGTCATCGTTGTTTTAAGGAAGGCGTGTGCTCGAGCATCTGCAACTGACAAACGGGATTGAACTGCTCTGCGAACCGGTGGAGGGCTCCGAGGTGGCCGCGCTCGGGTTCTGGTTCCTGCACGGGTCACGGGACGAACAGGCGGAAGAGGAAGGCTTCTCCCATTTTCTGGAACACATGATTTTCAAGGGCACCGGCCGGCGCACGCCCCGGGAGATCGCCTGCGAGGTCGACCGCGTGGGCGGCGTGCTCAACGCGGCCACGGAAAAGGAAGTCACCTCGGTGTACGCCTCGGTGCCGCGTGAATACTTCGACGTGGTGCTCGACGTCATCTGCGACATCTCCTTCAATGCCACGCTGCCGCCGGACGAACTGGAAAAGGAAAAACTGGTCGTTCAGAACGAGATTTCCTCAATAGAGGATTCGTCCGAGGAAAAGGGCTACGAGTTGTTCGTGGAGACGGTCTGGCGGGGCCACCCGCTGGCCTCGCGGATCACGGGCGCGAGCGACGCGGTGCGCGCCATCGGCCGGCAGCGCCTGGCGGAATTCCACCGGGACCGCTTTGTCCCCGGACGCCTGGTGATCTCCGCGGCCGGCGGTATCGGCGCGGGGGAAGTCGCCCGGGCCGTCGAGTCCAAAATGAAGCGGTACGACTTCACCCGCGCGGCGGCGGGGCCGGCGCACCGTTCCCCGCCGCCGTTTCATTCCGGCGCGCTGGTGCGGGAGGACGAATTCAGCCAGGCGCAAATCTATTACGGCCGGCCTTTCCCCCTGCCCGGTCGGGTCAAGGATTACTACGAGCATCTGCTCTTAAGCACCGCCTTCGGCGAATCCATGAGTTCGCGGCTCTTCCAGAACATCCGGGAGGAGGAGGGCCTCTGCTACTCGATCTATTCCACGCGCACGTATTATTCCGACTGCGCCCTCCTTATGCTTCACGCCTCCACCATGAGCGAACAGGCGCCCGCCCTGCTCAATTCCCTGGAACGGGAGATTGTAAAACTGAAAGACGGGGCATTGACGGACCAGGAAATCGATGAGGCCCGTCTTCAGGTCAAAGGATCGCTCGTGTTGGGCAAACAGGACGCGGAAGTGCGCATGAAGCGTCTGGCCAGACAGTATATCGCCATGGGGATCATTACCAGCTATGAGCAGTCGTTCCGGATCATCGACACGGTGACGCGGGAGGACGTGACGAGCCTGGTGGAACGGTTGTTCGCCTCCCCGGAGTCGGCCCTCCTGGTCTACGGCTGCCCCGGGTTGAAAAAAGTGGAAAAATCGCTCCCCCGCCTGACGGCGATCTGAATGTATCCGGCCTGGGAGTGAGAATTGCCGGGGTTGATTAAAACCCGTCTTTAGGCTATCCCTTTTTGATATGGAAATCAGAGTCACCGCGGAGGAGGGCTTCCTCCCCCAATACCATTCCGAGGACGCTTCCGGCGCGGATTTGCGGGCGTGCGTGGACGCGCCCGTTACGCTTGCGCCCGGTGCCCGCGCCATGGTTCCCACCGGTGTTTATCTGGAGATCCCCCGTGGGTTTGAGGGCCAGGTGCGGCCGCGCAGCGGGTTGGCCCACCGGCACGGCATCAGTATGGTCAACACGCCCGGCACAATCGACGCCGATTACCGCGGTGAAGTCAAGGTGATTATGATCAATCTGGGAAGCGAACCCTTCACCGTCAATCGGGGGGACCGCATCGCCCAACTGGTGATCGCGCCGGTGACGCGCGCCCGTTTCATCGCTTCCGCCGCGTTGAGCAACACCGGCCGCAATGAAGGCGGATTCGGGTCCACGGGAGTGTAGGGGTGAAACTCCGCCGCGCCCGACCCTGGACCGTCTACTGGTACGTGGCCCGGGAAGTGGCCTTCTCCTTCATGGTGGCCTTTCTCTTTTTCTTCTTTATATTCTTCGTGAACAACCTGCTGCTGCTGATCATGAACGAAAACATTCTGGCCAAGAACATCCCCATCCCGGAAGTGCTGCTTATAGTCCTGTTCAAACTTCCCATCGTCGTCCTGTTGGCCTTCCCCTTCGGGACCCTGGTCGGGTCGCTCATGGCGGTGGCCCGGATGTCTTCCGACAATGAGATTCTGGCCCTGCGGGCCGCCGGCCTTTCCACCGTCAGTTTATTCGTGCCCATGCTCCTCCTGGGGGTGGTGCTTTCCCTGCTCTCCTTCTACGCCAATGATTACCTGATCCCGGCCAGTTCCCTGGAGGAAAAAAAGCTGGGGCGCCGGATTTTTCTGGCGCACCCCCAGCTCAACCTGGAGGCCTATTCCGTCCGCACCCTTTCCAATCCCAACCTGCTTATCATGACCGGGGCGGTGGACGACGAATACATCCACGACATCGTCATCTTTGACAAGTCTTCCCAACTGGATCGCCGGGTCATCACCGCCGACCGGGCCAGAATCGTGCAGAACGACGAACAGCCCGACGTGATCACCCTGGAGATGGAGGGCGTCTGGAGCCAATTGATCGATTCGCGCGAGCATCAGCGGTTTGAATATTCGCAGGCCAAGCGCATGCAGTACAACCTGCTCATCAAACCCTTCTCGGTCAACATTTCCCTGGGGCCGATGGAAAAGACCGCGGCGGACATAGTGCGCATTCTCTCGGAGAAGGAGAAGGAATTCGCCCTGCAGAAGCGGCAGCAGCTGCTGCAGACGCGGATGCAGTTCGCCCAGCTGCGCGGTGAGATCCGCTACATAACGGAGTCGGATGCGATGCCCGCCTCCGGCTTGGGGCGGGAACGCGCCCGCATCGAAAACCTCTACGTCAACTACCAGGCCCTGCGCGCGCGCGTGCTCCGTAATGCCGAGCTGGACAGGTACCTGTTGGAATTGCACCGCAAGTTCTCCTTTCCCTTTTCCTGTCTGGTCTTCGTGATTTTCACCTTCCCGGTG
>CAYQRT010000367.1:0-3146 GCA_964419695.1 uncultured Spirochaetaceae bacterium
CCCCACCGGGCTGGACTTGTCGCCGTTCCGGAAACCCCTCACCGGTCCGGAACGCGCCGCCTTCCGCGCCTGGTACGGGCTGCGGGAGGACGATACGGTCATGGTGTTCGCGGGAAGGCTGGGACGGGAAAAGTCGATTGACGTGCTCATCGAGACCCTGCCGCGTCTGCTGCCCCGACACCCGCGGCTCAAACTGCTGCTGGTGGGAGACGGCCCGGCCCGTGAGGAATTGGAACTGCTGGCGTTAAGCCTGGGGGTAAGACAGGCGGTGGTGTTCACCGGCTACCTGCGGGGCGAACGCATGGCCCTGGCTTACCGCGCCTCCGACTTCTACGTCATCGCCTCCACCACTGAATCCCAGGGTCTGGTAACCGTGGAGGCCATGGCCTCCGGTCTCCCCGTGGTGCTGCGCGACGACATCGCCGGGCTCGACATTCTGGGAGACAGGGCCAACGGCCTTGTCTGGAAGGATCCGGTGGAATTCGTACATCACGTTGACACGCTTCTCAGCCGTCCGGAGTTTTTTTCCGAGCTGGCAGGACGTTCCCAAAAGCGCTCGGCCGCCTTCACCCTGGAGCAGTTCGGACAGCGGATGGAGACCTTCTACGCCTGGGCCGCGGAGGACTACAAACGACGGCGCCTTGAATCGCCTTCCCGGAGGCTCAAGGCCTGATCAATGATGTCCGGGCTTTTTGACCGTCGCGCTTTGTGACGCGGCCGCCAGCACCTTATTGATGCGCTTGGCCTGATTCGCACTCACCTGGGGCAGCCGCTTTGACAGCACCTCCCTGAATTCCGCGGCATTCCGCGCGGTAACCGCGGCGAGCGCCCGTTCCGCATGCTGGGGCACCTCCTTGGGCCGGCACGTCGCGAGGTGCCGCACGATCACCGGCCACAATACCTTGGCAAACCGTTGACCCGCCCGGCAGACTCCGGCCAGAACGCTGACGCCCCGGTCCACGGTAATGACGCTCCCGGTACGGAACGCCTTGAGCACGGTGTCAATCTCCTTGTATATTTCTTCCGCCGCCGTTCGAGCCACGGTGGCCAGGGCCGACATGCCGCCCCAGACCAGCCGGTTGTTCCGCGACCGGAGAAGGTCGATAAAAATCGGAGCATACGCCTGGATGAGGGCGGGATTTATTTCACCGATTTCATAAAGCACTTTGACGCAATCGGAGGCCAGAGCCGCATCGGCATCGCGCAGGCCGCCCACGATCTCCCGGATACCGCTCTTGTCTTTCCCCGCCGCCAGTTTCCGCGCCAGAACGATGTTGGGCCCGTCATCCCTCCGGCCCAGGGCGGAAGCGGTATTTTCCAGAACACTCACGGGGCGGCTCCTTTCAGTAAAGTCATGGTGATTCCCCTCTTGGTTTTCGAATGACGCTAGATTTTACCGTTGGCCCCTGACAGCCCTCTGTCAGGTTTGGTAGCGGGAATTCATGGCGGCGATCATGTTTTTCATCTTTTCCCGCACCGCAGGCGGTTCCATGACCTCGCAGTGCTCGCCGTAAGAGAGGATCACGCCGTAGGTCCACTCGTCCAGGGGAAAGCGGGACCGGGCGTACAGATAACCTCCCCGCCGGGTGATGGCCTCTTCCGGGTAGTATTCCAGCACTTTTAACTTGTGGGAAACGGGAAAGCGGAGCACCAGTTCGACGATATTGTCCTTCTTGCCGGGGCGGCGCATAAAATCCTCCAGCGGCAATGAACGACGCTTAAAAACACCGGCCAGCAGTTTCAAATCGCCGATCCGGCCCACGTGGAACAGACGGTAGTCCGCGCGTTTGCGGCAGTACCCGTATACGTACCAGGAAGACCCTTTGTAGAGCAGGGTCATCGGTTCGACCTGGCGGGAGGCCTCTTCTCCTTTCAGGCTGCGATAGGTAAAGCTCACCAGTCGCCGGGCGCACACCGCCTCGTACAGGAGGCTCAACAGCTCCCGCCGCATGCCATTGTAGGACCAGCCGCTCATGTCCAGGGCGATCCGTTCCCCGAACTCGGCGATGGTATGCCGCTGATCGCGCGGCACCAGGCTCCCGATTTTTTCCACGGCCCGGTCCACGTCCACGGCGGGCAGGGTGGTCTGAATGCCCTTGAGCGCGGTGAGGATGGCGGCCATGTCGTTCAGGCTCAAGACCTGCCGGTCCAGGCGGTAGTTTTCCATGATACCGTACCCGCCCTGGTTGCCCGGGCTGGCCATGAGGGGAATACCCGCCTCCTGGATGGCGTCCAGGTCACGGTATATGGTTCGCACCGAGACGCCGTACTTGGCGGCCAGCCGCGGCGCGGTCATGGTGTCGTTGTTGAGCAGGGTAATGATGATGGAAAGCAGACGGTCCAGTCGCATACCGGATTCCATTTTCCGCGCCGGGATTCAGTTTGTCAAACGCATTTTTCCCTTAAGTCAGTCCACGCCGTGCGACCGCCGGCGGGCCACGGCCAGGGTCTCGACGATCTGGTCAAAGCCCGGATCCGCCATTGACAGCTCGGCGTCGGGCGCCTGGGAGACCACGTAACAGACATAATCAAGGGAGGCTTTACGCCGGTAGTAGCGGGTGTGGGGGGAGGCGGCGTTCAGTTTTTTCAACACAAAGCGCTCGGTGACGGACTGAAAATCCGCCCGGGACGTGACGGCGCTGACCGTGGACTCCCCCGCCTCCCAGGCGTATTTCTTGTCCATCTCCGCGCTGAAAAAATCGATGTGGCGGGTAACGAACTCCTTCAGGCCCACGTCGTCCCCGACCGCCAGCGTGAAGACGATTGCAACGGCGTTGCCCGGGTTTTCCACGGTGGTGTAGTAGGGATATTCCAGCTTCTGGTCTTCGGTGATTTTCCAATTTCCCGGATACGTGAAGGAGATCAACTCGTTTTGGAACAGCTTCCCGTGGGCGGTATCCGCCGTGCCTCCACCGCAGGATAGAACCGTCAATCCGGCCGCCAGGCAGACAACCGCCGCCGCCGGCTTTGGGTACTTCTTTATTGCGGACCTGGCGGTGGGGCCCCGCGGGGGGGGGGGGGGGCGGGCGGGCGGGCCGGGGGGGGGGGGCGGGGGGCGTGGGGGGGGGGGTCGGGGGTGTGGGGGGCGTGGGGGGGGGGGTAGGTGGTGAGGGTGACGTGCGGCGTTGGGTTGGGGTAGGCGGCGT
>CAYQRT010000368.1:0-3123 GCA_964419695.1 uncultured Spirochaetaceae bacterium
CCGGAGCGGCGGGCGTAAAGGTTATCGCGTACGATCGGCTTATCAAAGATACCCCGAACTGCGATTACTGTGCCACGTTTGACAACTACAAGGTCGGCGTCATCCAGGGCGAGTACATTGTCGACAAGCTGGGACTCAAGGACGGCAAAGGCCCGTATAACATGGAAGTCTTCGGCGGATCCCCGGACGACAACAACGCCTTCATGTTCAACAGGGGCGCCATGGATCAGTTGCAGCCGTACATCGACAGCAAACAGCTGATTATCAACTCCGGACAGACCGATATGAAACAGATCGCCATCATGGCCTGGAAGGCTGAAGGCGCTCAGGCGAGAATGGACAACCTGTTGTCCCAGTTCTACGCGAACAAGAAGGTCGACGTCGTGTTGTCTCCCAATGACAGCTTGGCCCAGGGTATCGTCGCTTCGCTCAAGGCCGCCGGCTACGGCACGGCCGCCAAGCCCTTCCCGGTGCTCACCGGTCAGGACTGCGACAAGATCAACGTCAAGATGATGATCGCCGGCGAACAGTCCATGTCGATCTTCAAGGACACCCGCACGCTGGCCGAAAGAGCCGTCACCATGGTGCAGCAGATCATGAGCGGTCAGGAAGTCGAAGTCAACGACACCAAGACGTACGACAATGG
Source organism: uncultured Spirochaetaceae bacterium (assembly GCA_964419695.1). Taxonomy (GTDB): domain Bacteria; phylum Spirochaetota; class Spirochaetia; order SZUA-6; family RPPD01; genus JAFGSW01. Next base: position 647 of record CAYQRT010000368.1, read on the forward strand.
CGTGAAGGTCGTTCCTTCGTACCTCTGTACGCCGGTATTCGCCGATAAGAACAATTACAAAGCATTGCTTATCGACACCGGCTATTACACGGAAGCTGATCTTCAGTAACCATTCTTTTAAAATGTAACATCAGTTTGTATTAAAAATGCTGTAGCGACGTTTCGTCGCTACAGCATTTGTGTAGAAAAGGATGCATGGAATATGTCTGCGAACATACTTGAAATGAAAAACATCACCAAGAATTTTCCCGGGGTTCGGGCCTTGGATAATGTTAATCTGGAAGTAAAAAAGGGACATATCCACGCGTTGGTGGGGGAGAACGGCGCCGGCAAATCCACATTGATGAACGTATTGAGCGGCATTTATCCCTTCGGTACGTACGAGGGTGATATTCTTTTCCATAATAAGATCTGTAAATTTAAAAATATCAAGGATTCCGAGCACAAAGGCATCGCCATCATCCACCAGGAGCTCGCCTTGAGTCCCTATATGAGCATTGCTGAGAATATTTTTCTCGGCAACGAGCGACAGAGAAGCGGCATCATTAATTGGGATCAAACGAACAACCAGGCCATCAAACTGATGGAAAAAGTCGGATTGAAACTCAGGCATGACACACTGGTGAAGGACATCGGTGTCGGGCATCAGCAGTTGACGGAAATCGCCAAGGCCCTGGCCAAGGACTGTCAGCTCCTGATCCTCGACGAACCCACGGCCGCGTTGAATGATGAAGACTCCGACAAACTTATTAATCTGCTGGTCGATCTCAATAAGAATCACGGCATCACGTGCATCATCATTTCCCATAAAATCCATGAATTAACCGAAATTTCGAACGTCATCACCGTGCTTCGCGACGGTATGACCGTGGAAAACCTGGTCAAGGGCGAAGATGAAATTTCGGAAAACACGATTATCAAGAACATGGTAGGACGGGAGCTGGTGGACCGCTTCCCGAAACGGACCCCCCATATCGGAAAAATCGGGTTCGAGGTCCAGAACTGGACCGTGTTCGATCCTTTGGTCGAAGACCGGAAGGTCGTCGACAACGTCAATATAAAGGTGAAAAAAGGAGAGATCGTCGGTATTTCCGGGTTGATGGGAGCGGGAAGGACCGAATTCGCCATGAGCGTTTTTGGCCGTGTTTATGGGAAAAAGATCAGCGGTACCATCCTGAAGGACGGGGAAGAGCGTGTTTTTCACAGTGTCAGTGATTCGATCAAAGGCGGCGTGGCCTATCTCACGGAAGACAGAAAGAACGCCGGTCTCGTTCTCATGAGTGATATCAAAACCAACATCACCCTTTCCAGCCTTGATAAAATCAGCAACCGAAGCGTCATCGATACCAATAAGGAAATCAACGTGGCCAACGAGTATCGGGACAAACTGAAGATCAAATCTTCCGGTATTCTGCAAAAAACCGGCAACCTCTCCGGCGGCAACCAGCAGAAGGTATGCATCGCCAAGTGGCTGTTCGCCGATCCGGACGTGCTGCTGCTCGACGAGCCTACGCGCGGTATCGATGTGGGCGCCAAATACGAAATTTATACGATCATCAACCAGCTGGCGGAAGAGGGGAAATGCGTTGTCTTTATCTCTTCCGAGCTGCCTGAAATTCTGGGGATCTGCGACAGGATTTACGTCATGAACGAGGGCCGGATCGTGGGGGAGATGACCAAAGAAGAGGCGAGCGCGGAAAAAATAATGACGTGCATCATACAGAGCAGCGCGGCGGGCAAAAAAAAGTAAGGGAAAGAGACGCTTCTCCGCAAAAAGTATGTCAGTATTACAATGAATTGGTGAGGAACGGGAACATGGAAAACCACAAGGTAAGTTTTACGGATTCATTAAAAAACAATATGCGCCAGTACGCGATTCTGGTCGCCTTCATCGCCATTGTGATCTTCTTCGCGATAACGACCGGCGGAGGGTTGCTTAAGCCGGATAGTATTAGAAACCTTATCAACCAGAACAGTTACATCCTGATCCTGGCCACGGGCATGATCCTGTGCATCCTTTCCGGCGGCAACATCGATCTTTCCGTAGGATCCGTGGTGGCGTTCGTCAGCGCTTCATCGGGCATGTTCACCGTGTTCTGGCACCTGCCGCCCGCCATCGGGCTGATTTTAGGATTGGGGATGGGACTTCTGGCCGGTGCATGGCATGGATTGCTCATCGCCTACGTAAGGATTCCCATGTTTATCGCCACCCTGGCCGGTATGCTTATCTTCAGGGGATTGAACAACATGATCCTGCACGGTGAGACGATCGGCGCGCCGGATCTTTTTATTTCCATCGGCTCGGGCGCGTTCCCCAATTTTATACCGGTACAGATACCGAATTTCATCAGCACCATGTTCGGTGTCACTACCGGCAGCCCCTATCTCCATTTCACTACTAATGTGATCGGCTTCATTGCCGCCACGGTCCTGGTGGTGGGCATGGCGGGGGGAATCGCCTCGGGGAAGTCCGTGGT
>CAYQRT010000369.1:0-3101 GCA_964419695.1 uncultured Spirochaetaceae bacterium
CAAAGTCCGCTGCAATAAACCAGCAGGTTTCATCCGGCAGAAGCGGGTACACGCCAATGGTGAAATCCCGTTCAGTCTTTTTTGCAGGGTCTCGACCCAGAAGGTGATTCCTGATAATGTCGTCCGTAAGAGGAAAGAATTTCTGGTTAGGACAATTGCCGCACCGAACAGCAGGCTTCCGGCATATCCCCTTGATCCATTCATTGCGGCAGGCCGGCTGGTAGCCGCTCTTGCCTGTTTTTTTGCTCTCGAACCGCCTCGGGTAGACATCCTCCCGACCTCTGAAAAGGGTTCGGAACAACAGGATCTTGTCTTTTTCAGAAGACCTCGTTGTCACGAAGGTTCGGCCTTCGACCGGTGAATATCCAGGAGGCGCCTCTTCGACGCGCAACCTGTTTTTTTCCGCTCTCAGAGCGTTGAGCTGTTCCAGGACAAGGGCCCTCCGTTTGTCCAGGGCAGCCAGATCCCTTTCAGCGGCGTCAATCTCCCGGTCAATTTCCATAACTTCAGGCACATTCAACTTTAGACACTTTAGCTCACTTTAGGCACTTTAGACACTTATAAACATTTACCCTATCTCCGGCATGAGGGTCCACTTGATCACCCAGCCTTTTCCTTCAGGCCCTTCATCCAGGCAGACGATCCCGCCGTTCTGGAATTTGAAGACCGGCTTGTCCATATCCCCGGTGATGAGAAAAGATGTCAGTCGTTCCATAAACGGGAGATGCCCCACCATCATGAGCTGGCTTTGAGGTTTCAGCCTGCCTGCGAAGACCGTCACATCGTCTAAAGGCTTGAGACCGTCGGTTTGCTTCACGCCCCGTGCAGGCTTGAGTGCAGACGCAAAAATGTCTGCGGTCTGTCGCGCCCTTTTCTTGCCGCTGTGGACAATGGATCCTACCTGTACGCCGTACCCCTGGGCGACGGACGCGATACGCTTTACATCATCCATCCCCCGAGGCGACAGACCCTGCTCCGGGTCCTGGTCTTTGGCCAGGCTCTTGCCGTGTTGAACCAGAAAGATTGCCATGATCCCCCTCCTGACAGGATTAGTGGTTACCCCCGACGCGCCGGTCTCCCGGCGCGGGTAGCTGTTACATACTCGGCCCGATCCGATCCGTCGTGCTCATACGCCATCATATACCAACCGAAAAGCCAGTTGCAAACAACCCGTTACCCTTCCACAGCACAGGCGGCACGCCCCCGCATTTCCTCATGGGTGTGTCTCCTTCCAGCCTCCCGCCCCGTTTGAACCCCACGATCCTCTTAGGTTAGGGAAACTCAAGACCTTACAGCGTCCCTATTTTTCCGTTTACAGAGGCATTAACATCCAGACATAGGCAGGCTGAGCCGATACATCGGATGGCGTTTCATTGGGTATGCCGTCCATCGTGAGTGTCAAGAGGTACTTGTGTGCCTGCGGGAAAAGGCGCCCCGCCTCCACAAGCGCGCGCAGTTCACGCTGGGACGTATTCGGGTCCCCCGCATCGGTGCAGACCTGGATAAGATCCATCTCGCCGGAAGGGTATCGTGCCAGAAAATCCACCTCAAATCCCCCCGGTGTCTTCACATAACTGATCTCGGCCTTGCGGCGCTCCAATTCCACCAAAACGGCCGTCTCCAGTGCGTGCCCCGTATTGGAACGTCCCGTGCGATCGAAGACCGGAATAAGCCCTGGGTCTACGGGGTAAACCTTTCGAGGATTTACCATGCGTTGCCTTTCAGAGGTTGACTCCATCCAAACCGTGCGGATTAGAAAACAGTCGTTCAGATACCCAAGAAACTGGTGGACCGAGTCCTTGGAGATGGCGATTCCCTGGGATTTGAGCACCCCGTAGAACTTCTCCACGCTGAAAAGTCCGGCGGCATTACTCAACAGGTGCCGTACCAGCCAGCGCAGACCTATTACATTGCTCACAGCGTGCCGCTCAACCACATCGCGGAGCATGGCCACATCCACGTAGTCCCTAAGCAGTTGATAACGCGTGGCCGTGTCCAGGCCCTGGGCCTCGGGGAAACCTCCTTTAACCAGGTAGTCCAGAAAGGACCGTTCAAGAGAGGAACGTGATGGGTTATCCAGAAAATCGGGCTGCGAAGGGAGCGGTTGTTCGTTGTGCCGCAGCGTTTCCTCCAGGCTGAAAGGATGTAGAACCACCTCCCATGCCCGGCCACGCAGGGCCGTGGCAATCTCCCGTGAGAGCAAGGCCGCAGAAGACCCGGACACGAACAGCTCCACCTGCTCCGAATCCAGCAATCGGCGCAAGAAACGTTCCCAGCCCGGTACCGTCTGTATTTCGTCAAAGCACCACAAAACGGTCTCGCGGCCCCGAAAGCCGGGAAAACGGCGATAGTATTCCTCTACCAGAGGATGAAGATGCTCTGCTGTTAAACCCGCCAGCCGCTCATCCTCGAAGTTGATATAGGGCAGACGCTCGCGGTCCATACCCTCTGCCAGTCGCTGCCGTTGAATCTGATGCACAAACATGGTCTTACCGGCCCGGCGTATCCCCACGACCGCGGAGATTTTCCCGGGAAGACGAAGCGCTCCGTATACCCGTCTTCGGGTTCCAACCGGAATGGGCGCGGTCAGGGATTCAGCCAGTTTTTCTCTGAGCCGGTTTTGAAACGGGTTGGGGGAAGCTATTTCCATAAGGCAATATTATCCTTTTTAAAAGGAGAAATAAAGTCAAAAATCGCCTTTAAAGAGGGAGAAATATTTGGTGAAGCCCTGATTTGAAAAGAGAGTCAATGAATTCCTCTACGTTGATTGCATGCGCGCCGAAGGTCATTTTATTGTCTTCCGGTTGAAAAACAGCTCATTTCGGCTCAGGGCAAGGATGCCTTGGCAGGTAAGCCATGCACGCTAAAACGACAACGCATAAAATCATACCCGTCCCTTATGCCCACGTCCCTTATGCCCCATTATCAATCAAACGCGAAGATAACGGATATCATTCTAATCCCTAGTATTCACTACACTTCGAGTTTACTGAAAAAATCTTTTGCAATCGGAAGAATCGCATCCAGATATTCACGTTTGATAAAAATTCGCCCATAGGTCAATCCACTTTTTCCGGTTATCTCAAGCCTGCCGTCTTTTA
>CAYQRT010000370.1:0-3061 GCA_964419695.1 uncultured Spirochaetaceae bacterium
TTATTCCAAACGGACTTTTTGCGCTCAATCCGTTTATTACGCACCTCTATACCGCGGATCCGTCGGCCCACGTATTTGAGGGCCGGGTCTACGTGTACGCGTCACATGACAAGGATAATGCCGGTTGGTTTGACATGGATGACTACCATGTGTTTTCATCCGCCGACATGATTAATTGGGTTGACCACGGAGTGGTCCTTAAGGCTGCGGACGTTCCGTGGTCTGACGGCCACTTCTGGGCTCCCGACTGCGCATATAAGAACGGAACGTATTATCTCTACTTTCCGGCCCACGATCAAACACAGCCTCCCATCGATGGTACCGTGGAAGATCAGCCGCAGCGCTTTAAAATCGGCGTGGCGACAAGCAACTCTCCCTGCGGTCCCTTCGTTCCCGTTACGTACGACAGCGGGCAAAGTTATATTCCCGGTACGTTCAGCGTTGATCCTTGCGTGTTTATTGATAATGATAATCAGGCGTATATGTTCTATGGCGGTGAAGGCGCCGGGGGAATATTACCGACAGAAGGACCTTTGCGGGTAAAACTGGACGATAATATGATAGAATTCGCGGCAGGCGAAGAACCGACGGAAATCGAGTCCGGGGTTGATAATTGGTATGAAGGCAGTTGGGTACATAAATATAACGGGCATTATTATTTGTCCTATTGCGTGGGACATCATCTTGGGGAACCCACCGGCGCCATTCACTACAGCAGGAGCGACAGCATAGACGGCGCGTGGACGGATATGGGCGTGGTTATTCCGGATAACGACTTCACAACATGCTGGGGAAACCATCACTCCTTTGTAGAGTTTAAAGGGCAATGGTATGCCTTTTATCAAACCGTATACGGAGAGACGCGGAACATGCGTTGTATTTGCGTAAATAAGCTTTCATATGACGCATACGATTTGATGATTCCCATCGTACCGTCTTCAACTCCGGACGGCATCGGAACCAGCGCGTATGGCAGGATAAAGGCCCAATTCTGCACGCTGAGCGCCGGGCTGACGACCGACACGTGCGGGGGCGGCGACGTCGGCAAATGCGTAACCAATATACGCAAGGACAGCTCCCTTTCAGTAAGCAATGTTGATTTCGGTTCCATAGGAGCCAGCGTGTTCGTGGCGCAGGTGGCCGTTAATGAAGACCGCACCGGGGGAGGAAATATTGAAGTCTGGCTTGACGACGTCAGCAGCCCCGGCAATCTGCTTGGATCTATATGGGTGGACGATACCGGCGGCTGGAACAATTGGATGGAGGTGAGATTCAATGTAAGCAATCCGCAACAAACACGCGGCATCCATACCGTCATTCTGAAATTCACGCATCCGGCCTATGTCACGTATGATTTGTTTAATCTGAATTGGTTCAAATTCATCCGGGCGGAAAACATTCCCGTGGGACATAACGTCGCGATTAAAAGCCTGAATCCGAATTGCGTGCCGAACGGCGGGACAGCTCCCAACGGCCTGCAGTACCTGAGCGTGTACAACACGTACTTTAACGTTTTCGCCAACAGCCCCACGGTTGAATCGGCAAGTGATAAATTCTCCATACTTGATTTCAATCAGCCCGTTTCCACGTCCACCGGATTAATCCAATTGAACTCATCGTTTACTGGGAAGAATTTGCTCAAAACAACCAACACCAATAATCGGGTTGTGGCCAACGGCGGTGACTTTACCGGGCTTGCCAGCGACGGAAGGGACAATTTCCGATTTGAGAATAATTACGACGGAACAATTTCTTTGTTCAATATATCCAGAAGTTCCTACATGAGCGCCGATGATACGTTACCGCCGTACCAGAACAACCCGACTGCGGCGTATCTCAATAAGAACAATCCCAATACCGCCAGGGAAAAATATTACATGGAGGCTCAGGATGCGCCCATCGGATGCATCGTGGCGTTCCAATCACAAAATCCTCATTGTTTGGACTATTTTGGTAATTACGCCGGATATGAAGGGAAAATGTACCTTTGTATCGACAATACCCAGAGCGGCGATTTATGCGCCAACAGGTCCACAGTCGCCGGAGATTGGGAAAAATTCGAGGTCGTTGATGCGAATAACGGATTCATCGGGCTCAAATCATTCAATACGGGCAAATTCCTGCACTTTGAAAGCATGGGAAATCCGGGTAAAGCGGACGGCATACTGAACGAAGACGGCGGCGTACACAACACCTCGCGATTCCAGTGGAGAAACAACGGCGACGGGACAATATCGCTTTTCAATGTCGGTTTGAAGCAATATGTCTGCGTCGATACCGACACCGGCACAGGAAAGACAAACAACCCCGCCAAGGTGTACGCCAACAGAACGGCTGTGGGTTCCTGGGAAAGATTCACCTGTCAGATAGTATCAAGACCGAAATTGCATTTCAGATCCAGTTTCGGAAAAGTGCTTACCCTGCATGATCAAACTAATACCGTGTACGGACAAGATCAACATTACGCGGATTGGGAGTCCCAATCCTGGGTGATCGAAGCGGTATCCAAAGACTATGTTCGAATAAAGAACCTCTGGTGGCGGAAAAACACGCTCTACCTTACCGCCACCGGTGCGGGTGACTATTCCGGGGTCGAATGCCAAGGCCTGGACGGCACTAACCCGAAACAATGGTGGATAATTGAGAGGAACGCGGACGGGACCATACGACTGAGATTGTATAATACAAATTATTATCTGACCGTCGCCGCGCAAACCAGTGACCCGAACACGTATGAACTGAAAATTCAAAACGATCACCCGGAGTGGCCGACACAGAATTGGTGGAACGAGTAACTGTCCGCCGTTTGATGAAAAAAATATATACACGAATGGCAACCGGCATATAGGCGGGTTGCCATTCGTATTTGCTCACCCTCTTCTTTATGCGCGCCACCGCGACTCTATCGCCGTGACTGCCGGCGGTGGGGCCGGAGCCCGGGCGAATCTCCGGGGGACGGCGACAGACAAATAGAGTACCGACTGATATTCCCCGGCGATTTCCCGTCTAAACATGGAAATCTCCTCCGGCCGACGCTATACTATTGGTGAAGGCCCCACCC
>CAYQRT010000371.1:0-3050 GCA_964419695.1 uncultured Spirochaetaceae bacterium
CGCCCATCCCCTGCCGGCTTTTGATCCGGTCGCCCTGGGCCAGCCCGCTTTTAATTTCAGCGTAGAGGCCGTCGGATACGCCCAGCTGCACTTCGGTCTTTACGAACTGCTGGGGCGCCTTCTCCAGTTCCACGAAAGCGCGTCCGTTTTCCATGATGAGGTCCCGTTCCTGGACGCAGAGCACGTCCGGCGCCCTGTTCAGGATGATCTCGGCACTGGCCGAGTACCCGGCCCGCAGCACAATGTGCCGGGGCGGCTGGAACGTGATGCGGATCTTGAATTTGATAGCCCCGGACGATTCCTTGCCCGACGGCGAGAGGAAGGTGAGCGTGCCCGGGATAAGCGCGTCGTCGATGGCGGCCAGTTTGATCTTGGCCTCCATCCCCTTCTTGAGGCTGTCGATCTGGGCCTCGTCGATTTCGCCTTCAAAGAGCAGGGAGTGCATGTCCGCGATCACCGCCACGGTCGTGCCCACGGCGTAACTGCCTCCTTCCTGCACCGGCGCCCCCTGCTTGACCGGAATGTCCAGGACCGTGCCGCCGATGGGCGCGAAGACCACGTTGTTGCCGTGCTTTCCGCCGCCCGCGTCCTCCTTGATGAGCATGATCCGGTTGCGCGCCTCCTTGTAATCCTCCAGGGCCAGCCGCCAGGCGCTCTGGCTTTTGGTGAACTCGGCCTCGGCGATCAGGTCCTTTTCATGCAGGGCCTTCACTTTCTCAAACTCGGACTCCGCGTCCCGCAGGCGGATGGAGGCCTTCTCCAGGGCCGCTTCCGAGGAGTTGAGTTCCAGGCTGGAGGCCACCACCGTGATCGACATGAGGGGATCGCCCCGCCGCACCTTCTCCCCCGCGTCCGCAAAAAGCGCCCCCACCACGCCGGAAAGCGACGACTTCACCTCCACCGACCGGAGCGGCTGGATGGAGCCCGAGGCCAGCACTTTCTCCTCGATGGTCTTCCGTTCCACCGCGGCCACGGGGAACACCTTCCGGGACCCCGCCGCCTTGATGATCAGGAAGGCAAAGGTTCCCGCCACGGCCAGGCCCAGTATAATAAGCCCGATGAAATATTTCCTCATCTTCATTTATTCCTCCCTGAGGGCCTCGACCGGATGGATGCGGGCCGCCTTGAGGGCCGGGTAGAGGCCGGCGAAGGTTCCCGCCAGAATCAATATGACCGTGGCGCCGAAGGCCACGCCCAGGCTGATCTCCGGTTCCGCGAAATAGTCAACCTGCATGTTGGTGGACCGCATGTACAAGGCCACGGCCTCGGTCAGGACGGTGCCGATCACCAGACCGGCGTACCCGGACACGGCCGTGATCAGAAACGCCTCCTGCAGGATCATGGAGACGATCGATCCGGGCGAGGCGCCCAGGGCCTTGCGGATCCCGATCTCCTTGGTGCGCTCCTGGACGATGATGAGCATGATGTTCGACACGCCGATGATGCCCGCCAGCAGGGTGCCCAGCCCCACGATCCAGAGGAAGATGCGGATGCCCGCAAACAGACCCGTGATGGCGCGGAACTCGCGCAGTGAATTCCAGGACCCGATGGCCCGCCGGTCCTCGGGATGCACGTCGTGGCGCGAGGCGAGGAGTCCCTTGATGTCGGTTTCCAGTTTCTCCGTGTCCGCGTCGTTATTCACCAGCAGGGCGTACCAGCCCACCCGGCCGATCATATTAAACGTGCGCTGCATGGTGGTGAAGGGCATATAAATGGTTTCGGTGCGGCTGCGGTTGTCGCCGCCGAAGGACTCGAAATCGAATACGCCCACCACCAGGTAGGCCACCCCGTCGATAATGATGAACTCCCCCACCGGGTCCTGCCCCGGACCGAAGAGCACCTCCCGCACCCGGGTGCCGATGACCGCCACCTTGCGCGCCAGCGTCAGGTCCCGGTCGTTGATGAAACGCCCCTCCGTGATCACCAACGGTTCGATGCCGGTGATAGCGGGCACCTCGCCGTTGATGCGGAAAGCGCCGCTCTTCTTGCCGTAGGTGGTGCTGGGCGACCACCAGATGCTCAGGCGGGGGCACACCATCCTGATCCCGGGCACCTGTTCCCGCAATACCCGGGTGTCCTCGTCGTTCAGGGAGATGTAGCGCCCCGGCCGGTTGCCTTTGTAGGCCAGCACCGTCCGGTCGGTCCACACGTGGATACTGTTCACGCCCACGCGCCCGAAGCGCTTGTAGGCCCCTTTCTCAATGCCGTTGCCCGCGGCCAGCAACATGAGTAGAAGAAAAATGCCCCAGAACACGCCGAAGGCGGTCAACGCGGTCCGCACCTTATGTTTCTTGATGTGGGAAAAAATGTCTTCCCAGTGATCGGGATCGAAGAGCTCCAGCTTCATAGGATGCGCCCGTCCTTGATGCGGATGGTGCGGCCGGTTTTGCGGGCGATATCACGTTCATGGGTGACGATGACCATGGTCATGCCCTCGCCGTTGATGTGCTTGAGCATGGTCATGACGTCCCGGGTGGTGGCCGAATCGAGCGCCCCGGTGGGCTCGTCCGCCAAAAGCAGGCGCGGCCCGGTGACCAGGGCCCGGGCCAGGGCCACCCGCTGCTGCTGTCCGCCCGAAAGTTCCGTGGGCAGGTGGTGGGCCCGGTCCGACAGTCCGACCCGTTCCAGCATGATCCTGGCCCGGGAGAGCCGCTCGCGGCGGGGCACGCTCTTCCGGTAACGAAGCGGCAGGGCCACGTTTTCCAGGGCGGTTTTGTAGGGAAGCAGGTGGAAGGCCTGGAAGAGAAACCCGATATTCTCACAGCGGAAGAGCGCCGCCTGAGTCTGCGTCATATCCTGAAGCAGCGTGCCGTCAAAGTGATAGTCTCCCTCGTCGTGAGAATCCAGGGTACCGATGATGTTGAGCAGAGTGGTCTTCCCGGAACCGGACGATCCCATGATCGACACCAGCTCTCCCGCTGCGATGGCCAAATCGATCCCGTTGAGGACGGCGACCTCATTGGTTCCCATGATGTATTTCTTGCGGATGCCCTTCAGGCGTATCATGCGCTCCAGACCTTCTTTTCCGGCTTTACCAAATAAATCCCAGC
>CAYQRT010000372.1:0-3034 GCA_964419695.1 uncultured Spirochaetaceae bacterium
CCTGGTGACCGACTATTGCCGGACGCGCGGCAAGCAGGACGATTCATACGCGCGCAGTGACGCCGCCGGCTACCTCTCCCTGGCCGCGGAAAGCCGCGAACTCGACCGCCTCCCCGCCTACCCGCAGCCGCCCCATCATGTTAACGCCCGGGACGCGGCGGATCTCGCGCACGCGTCCAATTTCCTCTACCTGCTCAATCAAAACCGGTTTTCCGGTCCCCGGGCCTTTCTTGACGCGCTTACCGCCTCTCAATATGACGTGTTCATCATTGACGCGTACACCGACGACGGCCGTTCCTTTACCATGGCGGAGATTGAGGGCCTGAAGCGGAAGCCGAACGGCGCCCGGCGCCTGGTCATCGCCTACATGTCCATCGGCGAGGCCGAACAATATCGACCCTACTGGAAACCGGAATGGAAGACCTCCCCGCCCTCCTGGTTGGCGGAGGAAAATCCCGATTGGCCGGGCAACTACAAGGTGCGCTACTGGGATCCGGCCTGGCAAGCGGTCATTCTCGAAAATGACGGGTACCTGGATCTCATCCTCAAGCGGGGATTTGACGGCGTCTATCTCGATATCGTCGATGCGTTTGAGTATTTTGAGAACCGGTAGGCCCGGGGAAGCCCGGCGGGCGAGCCCGCGCCCTACCGCTTGTCCACGATGATTTCGTCGTCGCCCAGGGCCGAGGGTTTGACGATCTTTTTCTTCTTGAACGACTCGAGGATGGTCTTGATTTCGTATTCGGTCAGTCCCAGGGTGTGGGCCGCCCATTGCATGAATTTACGGACGTTGAGCCGCCACCCCTTGAACGTGGCGGTGCCCTGATCATCCGCGAACTCGTACAAGCCGGCCAGGAGCTGGTTCTGCTTGTTGGTGCTGATGATGTTCTTGATGATCATGTTGGCCCGGCGCAGGCGCTCGGAGAGCATGCGGATGATCTTGCGGGAAAAATCGGGATTCTTGGAAAGGACGGAATCGAACAATCCGTCGGTGATGCAGAGCAACTGGGTGGCGCGGGAGGTGACGGCCGTGGCCGAGCGCGGCTTCTGTTCGATCAGGGACATCTCGCCGAAGATATCGCCCTTTTTCAGTTCAATTAACGTCTTGGCGCTGCCGGAGGTGGTGGATTTGCGTATCTCGACCTCGCCGTCCACGATCACGAACATCTCCCGTCCCTCGTCCCCCTCCGAAAACACCGTGGCGTTGGGGGGAAAGTTTTTCACGTACTGGGAGTAGGTCGACTTCTCAAGTTTCATACCGGAGCGTCCTCCTCGAAATTCTGGCTATACTCAATACTATCGGATTTGTCGTCGCGTATGTGGATTCGGAATCGAATCTTTTTTCGCGGCGCTCGCGTAACAAATCCCTCTAACCGGCAATACCGACAATTTTTCATATTGTCGGCATATTGTACCGGTAACCGCGCCGCGGATCAATGCACCGCGGTGGACGGTTCTCCGGTCACGCGGCGCATACGGTTGTTTTCTATAGAAAAGATCGAAAGAATCGCCGCGTTCCTCAAGCGATTTTCGGCACTCCCGCCGCCGCCCGGCGGCCGGCCGCCTGCTTGACGGGAATTACGGTCTCCCGCTACTATGAACGTATCACGGGCGCCCTCAGGCCGAGAAAGGACGTGTCCCCCGCGTCATGAATATTACCGCCGACTCCAGTCTCTTTTACACGCCCGAGCGCTTCGCGAATGAACAACGCGACCTGCCGGATTCCCCACGCGGCCCGCTCCTCTTCGCGGCATGCAGGGACGCCTCGGACCTGGCCGACCGGGTGGTGGACCGCTACCGGGAACTCCTCTCCCGGGGCGGGTCGGACGACGGGGTCCACCACCTGGCGGACATTGACCGGCGCTTCTCCGACGGGGAGACTTCCGTCCGCCTGGAGCACCACGTCAACGGCTATGACGTATTCCTTTTTCAGAGTCTCTTCCACCCGGGCGGGTGCCCGAGCATCGACCAGAATTACATGTCCTTCCTCATCGGCGCACGCGCCCTGCGCGAGATGGGAGCCAGCCACATTACCGGCGTCCTCCCCTACCTGGCCTACGCCCGCCAGGACAAGCCCACCGCCTTCCGGCGCGAACCGGTCACCGCCAAACTGATGGCCGACCTCTCGGCCGCAGCCGGCGTGGAGCGCCTGATCGTCTGGGCCGCCCACTGCGGCCAGCTGCGCGGCTTCTACGCCCCCACGCCCGTGGATTTCCTCGATCCCCTCACCCTCTTCGTGGAGGAATTTGCCGCGCTGCGCGGCCGCCCGGACGTGATCGCCGTGGCCCCGGACGTGGGCGCCTCCAAGTTCGTCACCCACTTCGGGCGGGCCCTGGGCGTGAACGTGGCCATCGCCTCCAAGTACCGGCCCGAACCGGAAAAGGTGGTCATCTCGGAGATCATCGGCAACCTGGAAAACAAGACCACGGCCGTGATCCTGGACGACATGATCTCCGGGGGCGGCACCATCTACGCCCTGACCCGGAAACTGGTGGAGGAAAAGGGCCTCCGGGAAGTGTACATCGGCGTGTCGCACAACCTGTGCGTGGGAGACGCCCTGCCCCATCTGGTGGAGCTCCATGAGAAATACCACCTGAAGAAACTCATCCTCACCAATTCCATTCCCCAGACCAAGGCCTTTCTGGCCCTGCCCTTCATCAAGGTGCTCTGCCTCTCGGACAGCCTGGCGCGCACCATCAACCGCATCCATTACGGCAAGTCGGTGAGCGAGGTCTTCACCATGGAGGAGTAGGAGGACGGCCGGACCGACTCTTGCCCAAGCCGGCAGACCGGGGTATGATAATCGGGGGCGAACATCACGCTAACGCCATTGGCCGCCGGCCGGCGTTACGGACCGGGCCAAATCAGGCGCGTGAAGGTGAAGTATGCAATCGTCCCGTTCCCCCGTTTTCGCCCTCCCTTTCCTGTTGATCATGCTCCTCATACCCTCGTGCGCCGGAACGCCCCCCGCGGGTCCGCGCGCCGTGGGGGGCGTCCTCGATCTGTCCGCTTGGGACTTTGAACGGGGCGGGAC
>CAYQRT010000373.1:0-3025 GCA_964419695.1 uncultured Spirochaetaceae bacterium
GCGGATCGGCCGGGGTAAACTTGCCTGGCTGGACTAATACCGGATCCTCCGGAGTGGCGATCGCCTGCGGTTCTTTTTTTAGTCTTGCCATTACCACCGGCGGGTATATCTGGGGCGCCGGACGCAACAATTATGGTCAATGCGGCGGATCGGCCGGGGTAAACTTGCCTGGCTGGACTAATACCGGATCCTCCGGAGTATCGATTGCGGCCGCAACTTGTCATAGTGTGGTCGCCACAAGTGACGGTAATACCTGGACGGCTGGATCAAACAATTTTGGTCAATTGGGACTTAATAAACCAAACACGTATGAAGCATATACCTGGGAACTCTGTCCTTAATATTTTGCCGGCAACTTCAACCTCAGAAGCGGCACGTGTTCGAAGGTGCCGGCTGACGTAAAGCACTTTTTCAGGTTGGCCGAGAGTTCGTCGTGGATGTTGCGCGCAATGTAGCAATTGCCCGGTTTGGCGAACTTCATGCCGATGTGTGACAGTGAATTGACGGCGTCCGAGATGATGCGGCCCGTCTTGCCCCGTTCCCGGTAGATGGTGCTGCCGTTCATAAGCACCAGCCGGTACGAGAACAACAGCTTCTGGATGTTCTGCTCCACGCTTACCAGGCGCCGGGACAGCATGAAGCGCAGGCAGGCGGCCGCCGTCTCGTCCGGCTTGGCCTGGAACGGGATCAGGGCGATGCCGGAAAAATCGTTCCACATCCAAAGTTTTCCCCCCACGGGCCTGACGAACTGCTCGGCCCGCTTCTGGAAATAGTCCAAAAGCCGGTGGAGGGTGTGCTCCGCCACGCGCGCGCTCATGTCTTTATGTCCGTCCAGTTCGATGTAGAGCATGCGGAACAAATATTCCTCTCCTGACGTGACCGCGGACCAGTCACGGGCGCGCGGCGCCGTGCTGACATCTTTTTCTTCCTCCTGAACCGGGCGGGCGGTCCGTTCGCTGCTCACGGCCGTGGTGGCCAGTTTTATGCGGGCGGTGGTCAGGGTTTTGGAGCAGAGGGCGGGACCCAGGTAATCACGTGCGCCTTCCAGAAAAAACAGGGCGGGATCCTTCTCCATGCCCGCCGCGTCGATAACGCCGTAGGAAACGGCCGGGTTCGCGGCTACCGCCCGGCGCAGGGCGGTCCGTTTGGCCTTGGTCAATCCGGCGGCGTCTATATAGAAGAAAACGGGCGCGCGCGCCGCGGGAATGGCGGCGGTGAGTTCCTTGAGCGGCCGCAGGCGTGTTTTGGGAATTGAGGCGAACAGGCGGGCCAGGCGTTTATTATCCGAAAAAACTTGGATCTCCATGGATCACCCCAGTTTTAATTCGTACGTATAGAGTTTGTGCATGTACTTCCCCGTGAGCGCCTGAAACAGGTCGGCGATGCGCCGGTCCAGGCAGTTGAACACTTTGTTGCTGACCGTAATCGAATCCGGTTTGGTGTGCTTCGATTCAATGTCAATGATCTCCTTTATCGTATCGGCCTTCTTGAGCGAGTCGGTGTTGAAGCTGAAGATGTATTTGCCCGAGTGCACGGCCAGGCGCATGTGTACCGGGCTGGTGAGGGCGCAGCGGTACAGGTTGAAAAGGCAAAGTTCGTGAACGATTTCCATGGCGCAGAGAACGGCGGCCAGGTCCTTGTCGCTGAAGGCAAAGGCGGCCAATCCCCCGTCCCCCTGGAAACTCCAGAGACGGCCGTTCCTTTTTTCCAGGGCCGCGTTGACCAGGCCGAAGATTTCCCGGTAGGCTTTCTCCACCTTCTTGGCCGGATTGTTGCGCACCAGCGTGGAGTTGCCCGACACGTCGAACCGCAGGAAGGTCAGATTGTATTCACGGCCCTCCAGGAGTACGCTCCAGTTGAGGCTCTTCAACACCCGGCCGTCTTCAATGAACATGTCGTTTTCCGCGTCGAAGATGAATCCCTGCAGGGTGAGTTCGCGGATGAGCCGGGAGAGGTGGGCCACGGGATAGAGGCGGCCGCGGAATCCCTTATGCTGGATATGGGCCAGGAGCTGGACGAACTGGGGAAAGAGCCGGGCGCGGCAGAGATCGTCCACAATCTGCCGGGCGGCATTGGCCGTGGGAATGGCGACGCTCTCCCGCAGTCCCAGCCGCTGGTGGAGGTCGTAGCGGGGAAGAAGTTCGGCCGCCAGCTGTTCCATGGTTTTTACGGTCATCGACTCGCAGAGGGCCCGGACGGCCGTATTGCGTAGATGTGTTTTGACCTGCATGTCTTTTTACCTTTCTCTTCCCGGCCGCGATCGCCGGCTCAAGCCAACCGGGAGCGGCGGTGCCGCCCCGGTGGCCGGGACGATTCTCCCTGAAGCATAGCGGAAAACCGCGATTAATTCAAAGCCCGGCCCTTGAGTCCGGTCGGCGCGTTGATGTTTTGCTTGCGCGCCGGCGGGGGCTCGTGCTAGACTGCCCGGGGAGGTCCTCATGCACCGTTCGTCCGTTTATCATCCGCGATCAGTTGTCCGGCTGGCCGGCGCTTTGAGCCTCATCCTGTGCACGTGCGCCTGTTCGCGTACGTTCCAGTTGTCCGTGGACCCGCCGGACGCATACATACTGGTGGACGGACAACCGGCGACCGAGAGCCGTCCCCTGACCGCGGCCGCGGATTCGGTTTCGATCTCCGCGCGCAAAACGGGATATGTCGATTTTGAACGAACGTTTGAAATTCCCAACGGGCTTACCCCGCAGGACATACGCATCACGCTTGAATTGAAGTCGTATGATACTACGATAGACGTTACCGAGGGACGGTCGACCTGCGACATTGACGGCCGCCCCCGGGGGGAGACGCCCGTGCGTCTTCCCCTCACGCACGGATCGCACCGGTTGGTGCTGCGTCGTAACGGCTTTCCGGATCTGGAGGCGGTTCTGGATGCGCGGCGATCCGGTCGTTACCTCTACCGGATGCAGCCCGAGACCCAGACCCTGCGCCCGCTGGGGGTCTTTGACTGCGGACGCCAGCCCAAACAGGTGATCTTCTCCCCCGACGACCGTTTTCTTTATATCCCGCT
>CAYQRT010000374.1:0-628 GCA_964419695.1 uncultured Spirochaetaceae bacterium
CATATGTAATTTAGATAATAAGAAAAATAACTTTATCTTCATAATATGTCTATTTATCAAATTATTATTTTTTATATCTTCTGAGTAACAATATTTATACAGGCACCAGAGAAAAACCAAGATCTGCTGCCTTTCTCTTGAAATTCCTTAACACGCGCTCTTTATACATTTTTTCATAGTAATCCGCACCCAAATCATTATACTCGATCTTATATTTCATACACCTGTAGTATAATCGCGCTATTTTATATGCTGTGGCGGTTATAGCTTTAGGTGCTCCAATTCTACTTCTTAATCTGCGATAAAAAGCTCCAATCGAGCTTTTACTATTGCTCGCTCCCAATGCAGCCATCCTGAAAGCAGTTGATGCCCTGTTTACTACCTTTTTTGATTTACTGCTTAAAATTTTCCCTCCACTTATCTTGTTATTCGGAGATAATCCAAGCCAGGATCCGAAGTGTTTTTCACTAGGCCATTTATGCATGTCAATTCCTACTTCTGATATTATTGTCTTTACTGTATTTACATCAAGTCCGTCAATTTGCGTCAGGTCAACTTCACATATTGATTCAAGTTTTTCCCTGATATCTCTTCCGCATCTTTTATTAGGCGATTCAAAGTAACAGAG
>CAYQRT010000374.1:638-3002 GCA_964419695.1 uncultured Spirochaetaceae bacterium
ATCATAATACTCGATCTTATATTTCATACACCTGTAGTATAATCGCGCTATTTTATATAGCTGTAGCGGTTATAACTTTAGGCACTCCAATTCTGCTTCTTAATCTGCGATAAAAAGCTCCAATCGAGTCATACTGCTCAACTTCCTGACGCAAACAGAATAATTGTTCTTCCTGATAATTGCCTTCTAAAGATTTTGCTATTACGTCAATACTGCTCCTTATTCTCCAATCCTTCATTTGTGCAAGCTTTACCGGATCTCTTTCTCCCTTGATTATACTTCGCATGATTCTCATCCCTGTCTCCGCTTATGTCCGATATTACTTTATGAAGCCGGATATTCATTTGTATCATGCTTTTCTGCATTCTTTGTATGTGAGTACCTCTGCTCTTTATCAGCTTATCCCTTTGACGCGGATAGGTTCTAAGCTTTTGTATTATTCTCTCAGGCTGGAATGAACCGTATAATAATCCATACCTGTCTTCCGGTACTGCAACGTAATGAAATGCTGATCCGATGTCTATTCCTGCCGCATTGATGCCGATATAAAAGTTTTTATATTTAAGAGATAACTTATCAAATAGTTAAACTATAAATCCTTACAATTCCATCACACGTTCAATCTCATCAATATCTCTATCATCTGCTTTAAACAGCAGGGTAATTCCTAATATGGCCATTATCAATGCCCATAACATAAGACCCTGATCGCTCATGGAAGCTAAAGTTTTTAACCCGGCATATTCAAGAGGACGGCACGCAATAATGATACCGGCTATTATTTGTACCAAGGCCATCCAGCGCCAGGCTATCTTGCTCTTGAACATAGCCGCTCCCAGAAATATTAACCAGATAGCATGCGCAATGGGCGCGACGGTTTCTCCGAATGTATTTCCGGCATAAACATTGATCGCCTGAAAAACTACTTCCATAATATGTTTGGTATTTTCAGTCACTAACGGATCGGCGTACATGCCTGAGAATATATTCGCAAGCAGAATCCATCGTGCTATACCTATAATATAAGAAATCCCGGCAATCACTCCAAAAGTGGTGCCAATATACAAGAAGGGGGTCTTCTTGTTAACAAATACTTTGTGAAGCAAAAGTGCAGTAGGGATAAGAAAGAACGATCCCAATGCAAAAACTATCCATGTAAGTATAATAATACTGCCGCCATTATGGTACATTGTTAATATCTCTGAAACTGAATGGCCTTCCCAGTCAAAATTTATTCCGAGGCTGATTTCACCAATTAAAGCTGCTAATACATTTAAAATAAGAAAAACTCCGGTAATCTTATAAAAGTGTGTCCTCTTCATAGTTTTTTATCCATTCCCGATAATATTAGATTCAATTATTACGTTGATAGTATAAACTATAATCTTTGCAAATTGTAAATTCACCAAATCTTCGGCAGAACTCTTCTTAAAACAAGAAAATCCTCGAACCCTCGTTAAACAAAAAGAATCGCAAATCAATTATATAAAAATCATAAACAGGATATCAGCAGCTATTATGGATATGCAAAATAAGCAGGCATTAAAACGCAGGTCATTACTACGATCACAATCACCAGCCACAAACCACCTGTCAATATAAATATTCAAAATAATTTTGAATATTCCCCTGACATCCTGCGATTGTTGCACCATAATAAGAAAAGAAATCCGGCTTCCTCCCCGCGATACCCACCCTGCCCGATATCACCCATCATACCTGCTCCCACGCTCCAGTCTGCAGCCGCGGGACTTTTCAATGGAAAATGCCCAGCCGAAATCCGTAGGGAAAAGTCTTGACAGCTGCATAATCTTGACAAGTTCGTCCTTCTTGAAGAAGGGCGGAGCCGAGGCAAACGAAGTCATTACCAGCACTCTCAATATTCATCAGACGCTGGTTGAGCTTGCCCTGAGCGGAGTCGAAGGGCGTAGCCGAAACCAGTGTAGCCGGGGCAAATATCGCAGGTCGCAAAATCGATAGGAAAAAATAGCGCGCAAATAAAGATAGGCAAGTTTATATAACCACCATGCCCCCTTATAATGAATTGTCAATGAAAATCCACTGCTTTTTTTCGTCCAGTCGTCTCGATACGTACCTTGCTTTGCAAGGATCACTCAACAACCGGTCTTATGCCCCGGTCATCGAGTAGCCGCGAAGCCGCGTATCGAGATGTCCGGATTGACAAGCAACCGGGGAGTCGTGTACCAAGATGCCCCCGGTTGTCGAGTAGTCGCGAAGCGGCATAGTGATACAACCACAGTCATCGAGCAGCCATGAAGTCGTGTATCAAGATAATCCCGGTCATTAAGTAGCCGCGCAGCGACATATCGAGACAACCACGATTAGCAAGCAGCCCCAAAACCG
>CAYQRT010000375.1:0-2994 GCA_964419695.1 uncultured Spirochaetaceae bacterium
CTTTTCAGGTTATTGACCTTAATCTCGGAGTCATTTGCAGCGAGCGGTAATGCCATCAGCAACCCGGTTAATAACTGGCTGCTTAAGGACCCGTCAATTTCACAATACCCACCGGTTAAGGGGCCTCTGATAGTGAGCGGAAGGAATCCCTCTGTACTTTGGCATTTCACTCCCAACTGATTTAATGCCTCCTCAATCATGAACATCGGTCTCTTTTTAAGTGAGTGTGCCCCAACCATTGTAATTTCGGCAGGGTACAAAGCTGCGATAGGGGAGAACATGCGTATGGCAAGTCCCGATTCGCCACAATTCAGTTTATCTTCTTTCAATATTCCGGCTCCGTTAATTGTCAGCTCATCAGTATGAGGTTCAACCCTGGCTCCAAGACCAACCGCAATGCTCATGGCAGCTAAGGAATCGTCGCAATAGGAAGGATTATGTATAGTACTTTGCCCGTCGGCCAGTAAAGCGGCAGCAATAGCTCTTTGTGTCATACTTTTTGATGCCGGTGCTCTAAGCTGACCTTTTATTTTAGACGGTTCAACAGATCTTTCCATAAGTTCCTATATGTTATTTTTTGTCAGGCGGATCTTGCAATCCATTATTCATAATCTTCATCTGGTGGTTAATAGACTCCTGGTGGATAGCCTTGAATATTGTGTCTATCAGTTCAGCACTGAGTCCTTTAGCCTGCCCTTTGACAATAGCTCTCTTTATTATTTCATCCCATCGGGTACTCTGCAAGATAGTGATATTATTTTCCTTTTTGTACTGCCCGATTGTTTCTGCAACTTTCATACGCTGTTCCATCAGTTCGAGCAGATGTTCGTCATATACATCTATCTGTTGTCTAAGTTCTCCAAGAACATCAAGTAGTTTTGGATCGGAAGTGCTGGGACTGCGTAAGATTAATCTGCTTAAAAGTTCTTTTAGTTCGTTTGGCGTTACCTGTTGTGCAGCATCTGACAAGGCTTTTGCAGGGTCAATATGTGATTCGAGCATCAATCCATCGAAGTTCAGGTCCATTGCCTTCTGGGATATCTCATAAAGATATTGTCTCGACCCGGCTATATGGCTGGGATCGCATATTATTGGTAACTCGGGGATGCGCCTGCGAAGTTCAATAGGTAGCTGCCAGTTTGGCTGGTTACGATATAATGTCTTTTCGAAAGAGGAAAATCCCCGGTGAATAGCTCCGATGCGGGTTATCCCTGCCCGGGCAATACGCTCAATTGCTCCTATCCATAATTCAATGTCAGGATTTATAGGATTTTTTACCAGTACCATTACATCAACTCCATTCAGGGCATCTGATATCTCCTGAACTGTGAAAGGATTAACAGAGGTTCTGGCGCCAATCCATAGCATATCGATGCCATATTTCAATGCTTCGTACACATGCTTTTCATTGGCTACCTCAGTTCCAACAAGCAATCCTGTTTCCTCTTTCACCCTCCTAAGCCATTTAAGCCCTTCTATTCCTACTCCCTCGAAAGAGTTGGGACGTGTCCTCGGTTTCCAAATGCCGGCACGAAATACACTGACAGCTTCTATCTTAGCTATCTGTCTTGCTGTCTCCATAACCTGATCTTCGGTTTCAGCACTGCACGGACCAGAGATCAGGAATGGTCTGCCTTTATACCCTCTCCAGTCATTGATCCTGGAATTCTCAAGTTTTACTACCATTATTTTTTTTGTATAAGTGTTTCTTTTAATTCTGAGATTCAGGTTGATGTGATAAAGTTGTGTAAGTCTTGCAGGTAGTGCAGTCATGAATTAAATAATACCTTTTCAACCTCCACCAACACCCTTCAACCTTTTTCAACCCTCTTCAACCTTCTCCAACTTTAGGCACTCCAAACTCTGGCTCACTTTAAGTACTTCTCAATTCAATATTTTCCTGATCTTATTAGCTTCTTCCATAAGGCTTTTCAGCCCATTGATATCTTTATCAGAGATCATTTTTCTGAACGAATTCATCTTTTCAATATATGTGTCAATTACTTCAATTATGTATTCAGCATTTTCCATAAAAATAGGGGCCCATGTATCTCCGTTACTTTTGGCAAGACGCACAGTACTTTCGAAACCACCACCTGCCAGTGCCAGTATATTTTGCTCTTTCTCCTCCTTGTCAAGAACGCTTAAAGCCAGTGAAAATGATGTAATATGTGAAATATGAGAGACATAGGCTACATGGACATCATGATCGTTTGATTTCATATACATTTTACGCATATTAAGTACACTCAGCATTTTCTCTACTGTTTCGAGAGCATCCCGGTCACTCAGTTCTTTATCACAGATGATGGCATTCTTGTAGTCAAATAATTTCCCTATTGCGGCAAGAGGCCCCGAGAATTCTGTTCCTGCCATTGGATGTACTGCTACATAACGACCCCTGGCAGGATGATCCTTTGAAGCTCTTGCTATACTGCCTTTGGTAGAACCCATGTCGGAAACAATTTTTGATGTGCCGTTAATCATGTCAAGTATTTTTGGCAACATGGTACAATTGGTATTAACAGGTGTTGATAAAATTATTAAATCGCTTCTGCCAACAGCATCTTCAAGGGTAGCATTCTCATCTACCAGTCCGCAAAGTAATGCTATATTCTGATGATGCACGTTGGTATCAACACCTATTATCCTGTCTGCAAAACCTCTTTTACGGAGATCCACCATTAGAGAGCCGCCTATCAGCCCGATTCCTATTACTGCAATTGTCATGGTTTAGCTGTATCTGTTAATTAATAATTAGTATTTGAGTCGGAAGTCAGAAGTCGGAAGTCGGAAGAAAGAATAATAACTTCAGTCTTCGGTCTCCCGTCTTCCGTCTACTATATTTTCACAAGTCTTTCTTTAGCTTCAAGCAACCTCTTCTCAGTAGCGCATAATGATATTCTGATATACCTGTCACCATTCCTGCCAAATATAAAGCCTGGTGTAATAAATACATGGGTTTTATTCAGTATCTCTTCAATGAATATTTCG
>CAYQRT010000376.1:0-2975 GCA_964419695.1 uncultured Spirochaetaceae bacterium
ACACCGTCCCTTTTCCGGTCAGGCGGCCCTCATGATCCAGGAGCTGCATCCGCTCCAGGGATCGGCGGGCGGCCTGGTAGAATCCGGAGTCCGGCGGGGAGAGCCATTGGTATCGGTCGGCGGCGGCATCGCCCCAGCGGGCCAGTTCCAGCACGGCGCGCGTGTTGTCTTCCCTGTATATGGCCGGCGTATCCTGCGGGGAGAGTTTCTCCCGCTCGTCCCACAGCCGGACGCAGAGACCGGGCCCCAGACGGCCCGCCCGGCCCGTGCGCTGCAAGGCGGCGGCCGCGCTGATGCGCTGGGTGACCAAGCTGGAGGCGACCTCTCCGGGATACTGGTACACGCATTTTTCCAGTCCCGTATCGACCACGCCGGTGATGCCTTCAATGGTCAGGGAGGTTTGGGCGACATTGGTGGCCAGAATAATACGACGTCCGCCGCCCGTGCGATTCAGGATGCGTTGTTGCTCCTGCGGATTCATCCGGCCGAAAAGTTCGAACACCGCAAACCCCTGTTGCGCCAGGGGCTTGAGCAGCCCGTGGGCGGCACGGATCTCTTTTTCGCCGGGGAGAAAAACAAGCAGGTCGCCGGCGGTCCGGTCGCAGACGGTTGTCACGGCGGCGGCGCAGTGGGCGATCTCGTCGTCATAGCTTCCGGCGGCGGGTTGGTATTCCACGTCCACCGGAAACAATCGTCCCTCGACCGTCAGCCACCCGCACCCGTCAATGCCGGCCCCGGAGAGGAGTTCCTCCCCCACGCTGGCCGACATGAGGATGAGTTTCAGGTCCGGGCGGTAGAGGTCGAGCGCGCTTTTGGCCAGCACCCAGCAGAGATCGGATTCCAGGCTGCGTTCGTGGATTTCGTCCAGAATCACCGCGCCGATACCGGCCAGTGAAGGATCGTCCGCGATCAGGCGCAGAAAGACGCCGGTGGTGACGCAGAGAATTTCATCGGTCCTTTTTTCATCGCGCTCATGCCGGACCGCGTACCCGGCGATTCGCCCCGTTGCGTCTCCAGAGAGCTCGTTCAGCCGCCGGCACACGGCGATGGCGGCCAACCGTCGCGGCTGCACCACGATCACCCGCTTGAGGCCGGATGTTGCGGCGATCAACGGTACGAGAGTGGATTTTCCGCTGCCGGCCGTACCGCTCACCCCGGACACGGCGTGCGCCTTGATGAGATCGGCGATTTCATCGGTATTTCCGGCGACCGGGTAGGGGAGAGCGCTGACAATATTATTGAGTGATGTTTTGTCCATGGGTCGGGGACTACTCCATTGCAATAATCGATATGACCGCAAGAGTGATCGTCGATTGAGCATACCTTCGCCTTTCAAGGAAATCAAGGGAAAACCGGTGGAGCGCGTCGGACCGGCCGTCGCCCGCCTCCTGTACAAACGGACAGGTGACGAAAACTTTCCGTCTGCGTACCTTTAGGTTGGAGGTGGGTTATGGCATCCACATTACTGGCTGAATTCTCCGCCGAGGTGGAGGCGCTGACCGGTGCGGCGGCGCCGTTTCTCGTTCATGTTGGCGGCGATGATATCCCCTACCGCACGGGACTGGTCTGGGACGAACACCACCTGGTGGTTCCGGCCGTCTTTGCCCGCGACGGGGAGGAGGTGACCGCGCTTGGTGTTGATGGAAAAGAGATCCCCGCCGTGGTGCAGGCGTTCGACGACAAGAACGGGGTGGCGCTTCTCAGGACAGGAGAGGTTTTACGCTCTCCCGGCTGGTCGGGTGAGGTGCCGCGCCTGGGCGCACTGGCGGTGAGTATCGCCTACCCTTCGCCCGCGGGAACGGAGGCGCGCCTGGACCTGGTGCGCTGCGTGGGGGACGGGTATTTCCAGACCGACGGGCCCGCCTTTCCCGGATTCGGAGGCGCGGCCGTGATCGGTCCCTCCGGAAAACTCTGGGGAATGGTGCTGGTCAATGCCGCCGGCAACCGCGGGTATATCCTGCCTTATGCAACGCTCAGGCGGATGGTGGAAGGGTTGGCGACATCGGGCTCCCGGCGCCGGCGCGTGCTCGGAGTCCGGACGCAGGCCGCGGAGGGCGGCCTGTTGGTGACGGACGTGGCGGATGAGAGCGCCGCCCGGGAGGCGGGGATTCTGGTCGGTGACGTGCTGGTCAAGATCGGCGAAACCGCGCTCACTTCGCCGTACGATCTCTATGCCGCGCTGGAGAAAGGCGAAAAGAAATACGAGCTTTCCCTGACGCGGGGCGGCAAGAGCAAAACCCTAACGGTGGAGCCGCGTGAAACGCAGGAGGGCGGTGGACGATGGCGGGCATCGCATTGCTGCGGCCGCTAGTCGGGCTGCGCATGCCGCCCGGCCGCGTGCGTGCCTGGGCGGAAGAGGTGCTGGAGGCACTCGCCGCCGGAGACGGGATCTTACCGGCGGCGGCCGAGGGAGAGACGGAGCTGTTTTGGGGGTATGC
Source organism: uncultured Spirochaetaceae bacterium (assembly GCA_964419695.1). Classification (GTDB taxonomy): domain Bacteria; phylum Spirochaetota; class Spirochaetia; order SZUA-6; family RPPD01; genus JAFGSW01. The sequence goes on from CAYQRT010000376.1 coordinate 2,439, forward strand.
CCCGGATACGGAGCTGCCCCGTGATTGGCCGCTCGGCGAGGGCCGTTGGGTGGTCTCGGCTGCGGGCGGCTCCGGGCGGTTGCGCCTGCCCGCGGGTTTCACGCCGGCCGGGTTTATCCCGGCATTGGAAGATACGGCCGCGGCCGTCGATGTACTGCGGGCGATCATGCGGGGCTATCGGGTCTTCCCCGACCGGGACGCCGCACAGGCGGCCGGAGCCGGGGAAACGGGCGCGCTCTCTCCGCAGGAAAAAAAAGTGCTGGACGAACTGGCGCGCGGTGAATCCAACAAGCGCATCGCCTACCTCCTCGGCCTGTCCGAATCCACGGTGCGTTTTCACGTGGGCAACATCTTCAGCAAGCTCGGCGCGCAGAACCGGGCGGAGGCCGTCTACCGGGCCATCGGCCGCGGCTGGCTCATCATTTGAAAAGAAACCCCGGCGTTTCCGCCGGGGTCCTGCATAAAAATCAGGGAAGCTGGATCAATACCGGTAATGGTCCGGCTTGAAGGGCCCCTCCACGGGCACGCCCAGGTAGT
>CAYQRT010000377.1:0-2967 GCA_964419695.1 uncultured Spirochaetaceae bacterium
GCCATCGGGGGGCGGAAGCCAATAAAGATGCTACACGGTGAAATAGAGTTGAGTGAATCACTTTTTTAATTTCGGTAACTATTTCTTGACGTCGGTCACTAAAACCTATATTGTATATATACAATATACACAGTAAGGGGGCAGGAAGATGGAGATTCTATCCGTGCAAAACCTGTGCAAGCAATATGAGAAGTTTAAACTCCAGAACGTGTCCTTCAAACTGGAGCCTGGATACATTATGGGATTCATCGGTAAAAACGGGGCGGGCAAGACCACCACCCTCAAGTCCATGCTGAACCTGGTTCGTCCCGACGCCGGTATGGTCACCATGCTCGGCCGTGAGTTTCGGGGAAATGAACTGGAACTCAAGCAGCACATTGGGTTCATGCTGGGCGGTGTGACCTTTTATCCCAAACAGCGTCTTAAAAACGTCACCGGCGTGGTCCGGCGCTTCTACACTCAATGGAACGATGAAGTGTACCGGAATTACCTGCGCCGCTTTGACCTGGACCAGGACAAGAGGGTGGAGGCGCTCTCCTCAGGCATGCGGGTCAAATACGCCCTGACTCTGGCTCTTTCGCATCAGCCCAGCCTTCTGCTCCTGGACGAGCCTACCAGCGGGTTGGATCCCGTGTCCAGGGACGATATTCTGGAGTTGTTCCAGGAATTCATTGAAGACGGCGAACGGAGCATCCTTTTTTCCACCCAGATCACGTCCGACCTGGAAAAATGCGCCGATTTTGTCACCTATATCAAAAATGGAAAAATCGTGGCCAGCCGGGAGAAGGACGAATTTTTGAATTCATACCGAATCGTGCAGGGCACGGGCGGACAGTTGACGGACGATCTCCGCCGGACGTTGATCGGATACAAGAAGAACGCGTTCGGGTTTACGGGTCTCATACACGCGGACGACCTGGAAAGGGTCGGGGGGCTGGAAGTGTCTCCGCCTGATATCGAATCCGTCATGATTTACCATGAAAAGGAGCAGAAGATATGAGGGATTTACTCTACAAGGAAATCAGACTGGCCGTTCACCCGTCCCTGCTCATTTTTCTTTTCTGCGGCAGCTTACTCCTCATCCCCAGCTGGCCGTTTTTCATCGCCTTCGGCTATCTTTTCATCGGGTTTACCAACACGTTCTTCATCGGCCGCGGCAACCAGGACGTGTTCTTCACCGCGGCGCTGCCCGTCCGCAAGAAAGACGTGGTGCGGGCCCGGGTACTGATCATATCCGCCTTCCAGATCCTGCAGATTCTGGCGGCCGTTCCCTTCGCCTTCCTTCATCAATATATAAATCCGTACGGCAACCAGGCGGGCATGAACCCCAACCTGGCCTTCTTCGGCTGCGTGTTTCTCATGTACGCGCTGTTCAATGCCGTGTTTTTTCCCCTTTTCTACAAAACGGCCTACAAAGTGGGAGGGCCCATGGTGCTGGCCGTACTGGCGGTGTTGCTCTTTGCCGCTGCGGTCGAGGTGGCCGTGCACGTCATTCCCTGGATGAATACACACGTGAACGCCATGGGTGGCGCGCATCTCTCGGTCCAGCTGCCGGTGCTGGCGGGCGGCATCGCGGCGTTTCTGCTTGTCACATGGCTGGCCTGCCGGAAGGCGGCCGTGAACTTTGACAAGGTGGACCTGTAGCCGCATGGATATAGTGCTCTCCCCCACGTCGGGCAAACCCATGTACCAGCAGCTCTTTGAGCAGATATCATCTCAAATCATCAAGGGAGACCTGGCGCGGGATTACTGCCTGCCGCCCATCCGCACCGTGGCCAAGGAACTGCGTATCAGCGTGATACCGGTAAAACAGGCGTGGGAGGAATTGGAGCGGCGGGGATTCATCTATTCAATGGTAGGCAAAGGGTGCTTTGTGGCGCCCCTGACGATGCATGATCTCAAGAACAAGCGGAACGATATGGCCGTTGAAAAAATGAAAAAAGACGCGGCCTATTATAAGGAGCTTGGCTTGTCACTGGATGAGGTGCTGCGGCTTTTCAGCAAACATTACGACTCATGAATACCGATTCATACCTGTCCCCTGCGCGAGTACCGCCGGGGCGGGGGCGGCGGTTCCGGCATTGCCTCCGCCTTCCGCAGACACGCCTGGAACCCGTCCGGATCGATAGAGTATCTTCTACGATTTTTATTGAGAAATGCCGCAATATCCCGGCCCGAATGCAAGCCCTTGTCCACCAGGCGGCGCAGATGTTCCTTGGACGCCACGAGTACGGACGGGATATTTCGATTTTTTGCGTAGAGTTCACGCGCGTACCAGAGAAGCCGGGCCAGCCGTTTGCCGGAGCGGGACAGTCCCTTGAAACCGGGAATACGTGTGTAATTGGCAAACGGGTCCCATGACCGTTTCGCTTCCTCTACGGCCCGGTTCTTTTCAATGAAAATATCCATGAGTCCCTGATTGTGCAGTTCGTCCATGAGTTTGTCCGCCAGGGGCAGTAGATCCAAAACATCCGCGATCGCGTATTCCAGCATGGCGGGCGGCAGGGGCCGTCGCATCCAGTTGGCCCGCTGCAGGCGTTCCTTGGCCGAAGGGGATTCGGGCCTCGCGGTGAGCGCGGCCAGGCCGCCCTGTTTACCTATCAGGCGGGCGGCTATATCCAGGTCCAGGATGGGGGAGGGCTTGAGGCCGAGATCGTGCTCGATGGAAAGCAGGTCGCTGGCCGCGTTGAACCAGACCAGTGTCCACGGCACCTTCTCCAACAGGGGACGCAGGCAAGCGGGGTGCTTGAGCGCCAGTACATCGATAAGGTAGGCGTGCCTCCCGTCAAAAAGCTGAATCAGGCAGACATGGATGCCGTAGCGGTGCAGGTTATGCTCAGCCTCCACATCTATGGCCAATCGCGCGCATCGACCCTGATGGAGTTTGCCGACCAGGGGCGCAATTTCCTCGTCGAGCCGGATGTACGAATAGGGGACGGTAGGGCGGTCGTGCTCGGGGGGGCTTTT
>CAYQRT010000378.1:0-2966 GCA_964419695.1 uncultured Spirochaetaceae bacterium
AGGTGATCGGCGTGCAGCTGCAGGCCTCGGCCCTGCCCCCGGCCATGACCGTGGAGGAAGCCATGGTGTTTTTCTGCCGCTACCACGGCCACGCGGTGCGGCACGACCTGGTGGAGCGTCTGGGTTTGAGTGAAAAACGGAAGAGTCAATACGCCAAACTTTCCACCGGGCAGCAGCGCCGTCTGGCCCTGGCCCTGGCCGTGGCCCATGAGCCCGTTCTGCTCTTTCTGGACGAGCCCACCGCCGGCCTGGACGTGCAATCGCGCTCCGAGCTGCACACGCTCATCGGGGAGTTGAAGGCGGGCGGCACCACCGTTATTCTTGCGACCCACGACATGGCCGAGGCGGAGAAGCTGGCCGACCGCGCCGCCATTCTGCTGCACGGCCGGATCGCGGCCCTGGACACCCCGCGCCGCCTCACCGCCGTGGGCGCCGGCCGGACCAAGATCACCGTGTCCACGGAAAAGCGCAGCCTGATTACCGGAAAGCCGGATATTGCGGCGGCCCGCTTCGAAAAAGCGGCGGACGAGTACGCGGTCTATACGTCCGATAATCCGGGAGCGGCGGTGACCGCCCTGCTGGCCGTCATCGCAGCGGCCGGCGACCGGTTGGTCGATCTACGCGTAGAGCGCCCCACGCTGGAAGAACGCTTTCTGGAAATAACCAATGCGCCCGCGTCCCAAGGAGGCAACACATGAAAGCCTTTCTGCATCATCTGGCCTATGACTTCAAAACCGGGATCCGTGACAGGACCAAACTGCTCATGTTTTATCTGTTCCCTTTGGCCTTCTTCTTTCTGGTGGGCGGGTTCATGACCCAGATCAACCCCTTTTTCAAGGACACCATGCTGCCCGCCATGATCATGTTCGCGGTCATGTCCGCGGCCCTCTTAAGTTTACCGGGATCGCTGGTGCAGGCCCGGGAAAGCGGCGTGTTCCGCAGCTACCGGATCAATGGCGTGCCTCAAGGATCCATCCTGGCCATCCCCGTAATCGGCGCCACCGTTCACCTCGTGATCGTGGCGGCCGTGATCAGCGTGGCCGGTCCCCTGGTTTTCGGGGGCGCAGCGCCGTCCAACCTTCCCGGGTACGCGGCCGCGGGGCTGCTCTCCTACCTGGCCTACGCGGGACTGGGTTTGCTTTTGGGCGTGGCCGCGGGCAATTCCAACGCCGCCATCCTGATCGCCCAGATCGCCTACCTCCCCTCGATCCTTCTGGGCGGTTTGATGATGCCCCTTTCCATCCTGCCCGAGGCCTTCCAGCGCGGGGCGCGCCTGTTGCCCTCCAGTCACGGGATGCTCCTCTTCAAGGGACTGGCCTATCCCGCGACCGGGGAAGCCTTTCCCTGGACGTCGCTGGCGGTACTGGCCGCGGGAACCGTGTTGAGTTTCCTTCTGGCCGCCGTCATTTTTCAGTGGGACACGCGGGCCAGCCAGCCCAACCGCAAGGTGTTTCTGGGATTGCTGGTGATCGTACCGTACGCGTTGAGCGTGCTGGTCTGAGGGGGAATGGGTGAAGCGAGGTGTGCCGGTTTCACATTGCAGCCGCGCGGCAAAACAGCTATAGTAAGCGGTGGCCGCCTCTTTCCGTGAGGCGGGGAGGGAGATGCATATGCTGCCGCTGCGCAAGCTGGGAACCAACGGGCCGGAATTGACCGAGATCGGATTCGGGGCCTGGGCCATCGGCGGGTCCTGGCGGTTCGGCTGGGGCGCGGCGGACGACGATGAATCCCTGGCCGCGATCGCGGCGGCCCTGGAGGGCGGCGTCAACTGGATCGACACGGCGGCCGCCTACGGGCTGGGCCACTCCGAGGAGGTGGTGGCACGCGCGTTGAAAGGGAAGCGGAATGATGTGTTCGTGGCTACCAAGGGCGGCATCGTCTGGGACGACAAGGGCCGGGTGAAGTTCAGCATCCAGCCGCAGTCGCTTAAGAAGGAATTCGAAAACAGTCTCCGCCGCCTGGACACCGATTACATCGACCTCTACCAGATCCACTGGCCGGACGGCCATACCCCGGTGGAGGCGGCCTGGGAGATGCTGCTCCGCTTCAAGCAGGACAAAAAGGCTCGCTATATCGGGGTGAGTAACTTCGATGTGCCCCAGGTGGAGAAGTGCCTGAGTCTGGGACCGGTCGATTCCCTCCAGCCGCCCTACAACCTGGTGAAACGCCGGGCGGAACGGGAGCTTCTCCCCTTCTGCCGGGAGCGAGGCATCGGGGTGGTGGCGTACAGCCCCATGATGTCCGGGCTTCTGACCGGCCGCTTCGACGCGGCGCGCCTGGCCGCGGACGACTGGCGGCGCGGTTCTCCGTATTTCAAGGACCCCCTGCTTTCCCGGGCCCTGTCGCTGGTGGAGGAACTGCGTCCCCTCGCCGCGGGGTACGGGAAGACACCGGCCGAACTCGCCGTGGCCTGGGTGCTCGCCCGTTCTGAGGTGACCGCGGCCATCGTGGGGGCGCGGCGGCCGGACCAGGTGGCGGGCGTGTTGGGCGGCGCGGGCTGGCAACCCAGCGATGATGACATGAAAAAAATAGATGACATATCCGAACGCCTGCTGGGGGAAGATGTTTTCAGGGATTTCTAGTCGACAGGTTCAGTAAAAGGTTTACGCTGCACTGCCGACGAGTCGACCGGGTGCGTCCAGCTCGGTCGATTCCGACCGTACTATGCGTTTTCGTTTTGCCGCTTGATCCAGTCCAGGGCGTCATCCATGGAATGCGTGAAGTACACGTCTTTTTTCACCGACTTGGCGGTTGATTTTTCACTAATGTGGATTTTGTTGTGTGCGGACAGCGTGTACACCGACCGGGGCGCCGCCGGGCCTATCATGCGGATGGCCCGGTCAATGATGGGAAATAGTCATCCGAAGCCATACCTCTGAAATCGGTGAACAGAATCTGAATTCCCGGGTTATCAATCCAGTGGCAGCGGTCCTTGTTCAGATTGTTCATGCTTCGCCTCCCCGGAT
>CAYQRT010000379.1:0-2933 GCA_964419695.1 uncultured Spirochaetaceae bacterium
AAAAACAACTACGCTTGAGTAGTTGAAAAAGTGGAACCTTCTCCACAGCCTGCTAAAACCGGATATCCAGGAAAATGCCGTTTTCTATCCCGATTTTTCTCTCAGACGACACGGAATAATCGAACGTGTTGGAGAGAAACTGGAAGTAATATTTCAGAAGCACTTCCGCGCTGAAATGAATGTCAATGCCCGCCAGAAGAGAATAACCGAGTTCTTCGGCCCACCCGATGGTACCGCCGGTACGGAGCGTGAAGACCGGGCTGAGTATCCAATCCAGTTCACCCCAGTAGGATCCGGCGAACGTGCCGGAAACGTTCCAGCTCAAAAAGATTTTATTGAAGAAGCCCAGCCAGTCGGCCAGTTTGAATTTGCCGCCTACGGAGGGAATGAAATAATAGTACTCTGCTGCCGGCGTGTAGGCTCCCCGCACCCCGATTTGCAGAAGGATATCGTTCGTTTCGTAATTGAAGTTTATTTCGCCCCGATGCTCCAGAACAAGGGCCGAATCCAGCCCCAGGCCGTACAAGGCGTCCATGTAAAGATTGGGCGAAAAGTTGATGATGGGCCCCAGGGAGATCACATGCTGGTAGCTGAAATTGGTGTCGTACCGGGCCGCCTTGAACTGGAGGGAGAATTCCGGCGAAAGCCTGACCAAAAATACGTCCTCCAACGCCAGGTGGAAGGTGTCGTCAAAATAATAATCGAACGTGGCGGTGGTGATGTTACGCAGCCCTTCGCCCGGCGCGCCGGTCAAGCCCACGAACAAGAAGAACAGCACGGGGACGGTTCTGGAAACCAGCCTGCCACCCATCGATAATCCTCTTTGACGCATAACGGCTTCCCCCTCGAATCTTATCCTTTTTTTCTCAGACGCGGATCGCGTTTCCCGGCGCACCGGTTGCGGCCTGGCCGTCCGCCATGGGAACAGCGGCCTTGCGGGTGAATACACCTTTGTCCACCCGAACACTGTAATGGTAGTGAATCCAGCCCGGGCATGCAAGGAAAATTACGCATGGTGCTGCGGCGGGAGCGGCGTCGGCCCTTTCCCGCCTGTTTTGTTCGTCGGAAAAACCCCTACACGCTTTTCAGCCGTCGTCCGACAGAGGAAAATCCCGCTCATGCATACATTAGGTATAGTGGAACGGCGATGAAAAGAGCGGCTTCGACAAAATACGTCCCCTTTAAGCTGGCAGGCCTGGCATTGGTCCTGGCTTTCCTGGCCACCGCCTGTTCCTACGATTTCTGGATCGACCGCGACGCGTTTGGTTCCGGGGAAGCCGTCGAACTGGAACAGAGCTGGGACTGGTACCTGACGCAGATGAACACCGGCCCCGATTCTCCCAGCAACTGCGGTCCGGCCAGCGCGGCCATGGCGGTGCGGTATTACCGGAACTTCGACGTCGGCGTACGGGAGGTGAGGGAGCTCCTGACGGCCCGGCGGGGTTGGTGGTACCTGGCCGACGTGGCCGACGTCCTGAACCACTACGGCGTTTCGTACGCCTACCATCGGCTGGTGATGAAGGAGCAAATCATCAATGACCTGGCGGAGGGCCGGCTGGTCATCATCGTGCTCGACATGTCCCGGCTCACCCCGGAGGACCGGAAGCATGAAACGCGATACAACCGCTACTACGAAGGCGTCACCGGGCATTTTATCGTTCTCAACGGGTACACGGCGGACAAGCGTTGGTTTTACGTCTATGACCCGAATACCCGGCTCAAGGATTACTACGCCGACGCCTCACCCAAGGGAAAGCGACGGCTGTACCTGGCGGATGAGGTGGTGGCGTCGATGAAAAGCTGGAACCCGGTGTACATGGCGCTGGCGCGCGGCGAATGAACCGCGGTGAACAATGATGCGTTTCCGAAGGTAACAAGACTTATCTCTTCAGGAGTTTTTTGCAAAAATCCAGCGGCTTGTCGAAAACCAGTGAAAATCCCCTGGGACGGGAAAAATCCTTGACGTTGTTCAGGCGGGCGATTTTGCCTGAAATCTCACATTGAAATCCATTGAGATTCAGAATGCCGTGAACGGCGTCGCGCACCTTCCATTTGTCATTGGTGACGATGAACGCCCCCCGCGTGTCCAAATCATACACCCCGTATTCCAGGAGTCCCTCGTCGGAAAAAATAGTCAGCGCGGTATTGGAAAACTTCAGGCGGCTCCGGTATATCTGGATGTCGCCGCTCTCCCGCAAAAAGGCCGTCAGCTTTTTTGCGGCCGCCGGCTTGACGCCGATGATCCTGCCTCCGAACCCGTGCGTCTTTGAGCCCGGTTTTTGCTCGGTTCTCACCACCTTTACGGTGATTTGAATGGCGTTCTTATCGAGTTTGAATTTTACATTGTATACTTCTCCCTCGGCGAACGGCACGTCGGCCAGAACATGAACGCCGCGGCGGGAGAGGTCGACCAGCTTGGCGGGGCACATATTCCCTTTACGGCTGAGGGTGATATCGATATGGCAGCGATGGCGGAACCAGGGCTTGAGCCACTTGTACCTGGCCAGGATAAAGGGAAACTTTCTGACTGACGTGAGGGCGATAACGCCGCACACCGCCAGGGTGAGGGTGGTGAACAGCAGGGCGAGGACGTGCCACGTATAATCACGGCCCGGATATACGAAAATACTCAGAACGATAATGACGAGAAACGCGAGCGACGCCGCGACCACGGGAACCAGGCCGGTGACGTTCTTGAGGAAAAAAAGCCTTACCCCCACGTAGATGAACACCGCCAACTCGATTACCCAGACGAACGCGACCAGGTTGGTGGACCTGGCCAGCAGTCCCACCGCCACGCTGATGTTTTCAGCGAACCGCGCCAGTGAGTCCCTGAATTCAGCGGAGAGAAGCGAAAGCAGGGTGACATGGACGACCGGAATCAGCAAGAGGACGCCGGCCGCCGTTCCGATGACTATTTTTCTTCTGTTCAT
>CAYQRT010000380.1:0-2930 GCA_964419695.1 uncultured Spirochaetaceae bacterium
GCCAGCCAGGCCGTGGAATAGTCTTCCAATCGGACGAGCGAGTTCTTCCTCAGGCGCGCCACGTCGGCTAGGGCCAGGGACTCCGCCTCAAAGAACACCGAGGCGTCGGCCTTGAGCCGGCTCACGTCCCGGCGCACGCTCCCGTCCTTGAGCCGCACCGCCGAATACCAGTACTGGGCGGATAATTTCTGGATGATCGGTTCGATGGTCAGGTACGGGATGCAGAAGTTCATCCTCCCCTCCACCCCTTCGATCATGAACGTGAAGCCGACCAGGATCACCATCTCCGCGGGCGGCACGATCTGCGCGAACTGCGGGTTGGTCTCGATCTGTCCCAGCCGCGGCCGCAGGTCGATGACGTTGCTCCAGGCCTCGCGCAGGTTGCCCAGGATGCGCAGCGTCAACGCCTCCATCACCGACAGCTCGACGTCGGTCAGGTCGCGGGCCAGGCCGCTATCCTTACCTTCCCCGCCGAAGAGCCGGTCGATCATGGCGAAGGTCAGGTTGGGGTCGATCTCGAGCACGGCGCTCCCCTTGAGCGGGTCCATGTTGACGATGGCCAGGGTGGCGGGATTGGGAAGAGAGCGGATGAACTCCTCATACGTGAGCTGGTCCACCAGCTCCACGTGCAGGTGCGCCAGGCAGCGCAGCGCGGCGGAGAGGGAGGTGGTGGTCAGGCGGGCGAAGGTCTCATGCAGGATGGCCACGGTGCGGATCTGATCCTTGGAAAACTTGTCCGGCCGGCGGAAATCGTAGAGTTTGACGCGCAGGTTCGGCTTGAGCGGGCCGGGATGCCCTAAAACCTTCACCTGTTCGCTCGCGTGTTCGTCCATACCGCCCTCCTACGGCCAGACGTCCCCGGAGGGCGCCTCGGCCCGGCGCTTGTCCAGGACTTCGGTCACCCGGATGCCGAAGTTTTCATCGATGATCACCACCTCGGCCTTGGCGATGAGTTCGCCCGCGGCCAGGACGTCGATGGGCTCGCCGGCCAGAGTGTTCAATTCGATGATCGAGCCCTCCCGGATCACGGCCACGTCGGTCACGCTCAGCATGTTCGTGCCCAGCACCGCGGTGAGCGGCACCTTCATCTGTCCAACAGCGGCGGTTTTCATAGGGAGGCCTCCTTGTTCTCTGTTTCGTCCAGCAGGCGGGATACTTTGAAATGGTACGCGCCGCGTTTTTTAACCAGCGTTCCCCGGGCGATGCGGCGACCTCCGATCACGAGTTCGCACACCTCCTCGGTTTTGGGGATGGGCCCGTACACGCCCGCCGCCTTGACGGCGTTGACGTCGTGCGGGCTCAAGCGCGTCCGCCGCACCACCACCCGGGCCGGCAGCCTGATCTTCCCGGCCAGGGGGCTTTCCGCCAGGAACCGGCTCAGCTCTTCTCCCATACCATGATCCTTTCCCGCGCCTATTCGACCGGCTCCACGGGGGTCTCGTCGTCGCCCCCCAGCAACTCGGACGCCTTGATCTCCTCCAGTTTCTTGACGATCTGCACGCTCATCCGCTGGCCCACGGTCCCCGGACGGCAAAGGAACTTGCGGCGGCGGCCGATGGTGAGGCTCAACGGCTCCTCCACGGACGACTGCTCCAGGCGGATCACGTCCCCCTTCTTCAGGGCCAGCGCGTCCCGCACCCGGACCATGATCCCGCCCAGTTCCGCCACCAGCGGCACGTCCACCGTGGCCAGCCGCTCGCGGATGGCGGCCAGGTGCTCGGTGGTGGAGCCGCGCCTTACCGATGAATAGAGGTACTGGGCGGAGAGCTTGGAGATGATGGGCTCGATGGTGATGTAGGGAACGCAGAAGTTCATGAGCCCGTCCACGTCGCCCACCTTGGTTTCCAGGGTCACGAGCACCACCATCTCATTGGGCGGCACCACGCCCGCGAACTGCGGGTTGGTCTCTATCTGTCCCAGGCGCGGCCGCAGGTCGATGACGTTGCTCCAGGCTTCGCGCATATTGCCGAGCATGCGCACGATGATGCCCTCCATGACCGACTGCTCGATGTCGGTCAGATCGCGGGAGAGCTTGGTTTCCTCGCCCTTGCCCCCGAAGAGCCGGTCGATGATGGCGAACGTGACCGACGGGTCCATCTCCAGGATGGCCGAGCCCTTGAGCGGGTCCATGTTGATGATGGCCAGGGTGGTGGGGTTGGGAATGGAGCGGATGAACTCCTCGTAGGAGAGCTGGTCCACGGAGGCCACGTGCACGTTTACCAGGCTGCGCAGCTGGGCGGAAAGCGAGGTGGAGGTGAGGCGGGCGAAGGTCTCGTGCATCATGGAGACCGTGCGGATCTGATCCTTGGAGAATTTGTCCGGGCGCTTGAAATCGTAAATCTTGATGTTGCGCTGGGCGGGCAGGGATTGTGTCTCGGGCGCCTCCACTTCTCCGGATGAAATGGCGGAGAGGAGTTGGTCTATCTCGTTCTGGGATAATACTTCGGTCATGCTGTGCTCCCTTTCCCCCTCCTCGCATCAAGTATACCGTAAATATGGCGAATGAAAAGGGCAATTTCCTACACTATTTTGAGGCTTTTGGCACGTTTTTGCCGGAAATGTACGGTGAAGAGGCTTCTTTCAGTCGATGGGCGGGCAGCTGAAACACGGTCTTCGCTTTTTCGAAAGCCTGATAGAGACATGAACGCGACGCAAGGCGTGGTCAGCGCAGCCGGGGAAAGATACGGGCCAGCCAATCAATGCCCGCGATCGGATTGCCCACCACCACTTTGTAGGGCTGCATGTCCAGGTTTTCCACAATAAGCATCCCCCGTTCGTTCGAAACGATCGGGACCAACTTTTCGTCCACTCCCCCCAGCAGCAGGCACCTGCAGAAGCGCAGCGGCCTGTCATCGAAACTCAAGAGCCGGCATTGAATCCAGGAGTGGAACACGCACGGTGGACCGGGATATACGCTGTCACCGTACGAC
>CAYQRT010000381.1:0-1152 GCA_964419695.1 uncultured Spirochaetaceae bacterium
GCAGGAATGGCAGGCGTACATCCGGAGATTCACGGCACAGAGCCGGCCGTCGCTCGATTTCATCCTGGCGGAAAGCGACTTCGAAACGCTTTTCAACGCGTTCCTGGCCGACCTGGAGGACGAAGCGGCGTCGCGTTCGCTCGACTGCCTGCGCTCCATGATTTCGGCCACCGCCTTCCGCCCCGGCTCCCTGCTTTCCGCGGAACTGCTTAATACCAGTCTCAAGGAAACGGCGCGCGAACTCATCTTCCGCCGCTACTCGGGACCGCCCGACGGCCGCCTGCGTCTCATGCGCCGGGTGGGCGCCTTGATCGACCGGAACGACCTGGAACTCTGCAAGGAATACGAACGCATCATTGAGGAAACCACCGGCAACGTGGTACACATGGAACGGGTTTCCACCAAATTGCTGCTCATGCGCACCCTGCAGCACGAGATCCGCCAGCCGCTCACCTACATCTTCAACTCCGTGGAGCTGCTCCTGGCCGGCGAGTACGGGAACGACTCGACCAAAATCCTCTCCACCATTCTGGACCAGGTCCGTAAAATAGAAAACCTGCTTTTTGAGCTGGAGAAAGACTCCGAACCCCCGGTCAAGGATTACTCGGACAAGCTGCCCATTTTCGACATCTCCACCGAAGGCGGCGAGTGACGTGGCCAAGAAGCGTATCCTCGTGGTGGAAGACGAAAAAATCCTGCTTGACCTCTATGCGTCGGTACTGCTGCGCCAGGGACGGTCCGAACGCTTTGCCGTGGACAAGGCCGAAAGCGCGGAGGAGGCCCTGCGGGCCGCGTCCGGTGACCGCTTTGACCTGATCCTCACCGACTACCATCTGCCCGGCGCCGACGGCATCAGTCTGATCCGCCGGGTCAAGGCGCTCAATCCCTCCACCGCGGTCATCCTCATCTCCGGCTACCTGAGTCCCGATATTCAACGGTCCGCCCTGGAAGCCGGCGCGGTCACCTGCCTGAAAAAACCCTGCAGCATCCAGGCCATCGTGTCCACCATTGAAAACACCCTCTCCTCCCCGGCGGCCACGGGCCGGCGCCCCGGCGCCGCACCGGCCGGGCCGGCGGACGAGGCCGCCCCGCTCACCCGCCCGCCGGCGCCTGACGAACCGCCCGCCGCGGAACACCCGGACAACGAAATCC
>CAYQRT010000381.1:1252-2929 GCA_964419695.1 uncultured Spirochaetaceae bacterium
CAGAGCGCCCTGGATTTCTTCATGCTGGCCCTGGACCGGTCGGGCCGGATCGTGTTCTGCGACGACCATTTCCCCCCTCTGTTCGAAACGCCCAAGGCGGAAATCCTGGGCCGGCCCATCGCCGATTTTCTCTACTCCTACTTCCGGCATTACCTGGCCAAACAGGAGAAGGATTTTCTGCAATTCGCCCGGGGCTGCGGCGACCGGCCCGTGACCCTGGATTTCGTCTCCGGGGAGGAGCAGGAGCGCCGGCCCATCCTGTGCGAGTTCATGCTGCGGGACGCGAGCTTTCCCCCGGCCTGGGAATTACTCCTGGTCGGCATGGACATGAAACGGCGCCTGGAACTGCACCGCCTGATCGAATTCGAACGCGAATCGCTCCACCGTCTCCGCTACGGCCAGTTCGACATGGTCATCACCATCGACAAGGACTTCCGCGTCAAGACCATCAACAACGCCTGCCTGAACAAGCTCGACGCGCGGGCGCGGGAATTGACTGACACCGACTTTACGGACCTGCTGGCCCGCTCCTGCGACCGCCAGTCGTTCGCCCAGGGGCTGGCCCAGGCCCAGGCCCTGAAGGACGTCTTCAACCTCCGGCTGGACATCGCGTTCCAGGGACGCACCACCCAGACCCTGGTCAACATCAGCGCGGTGCGCGATTCGTTCAATGACGAAATCGGCTACGTGCTCGTGCTGCGCGACATTGAGCGCCAACTCAAGATGGAGGCCACCCTCAGACACGTGGAACGCATGCAGGCCTTGGGCCAGCTGGCCGCGGGCACCGCCCACCAGATCAACAACTACACCAACGCCATCCTGGGCTCCGCCGACCTGCTGGGCGACTTCGTGACCGCCTGCCGGGAGACCCTGCCCGGCCCCGCGGCCGAGGCCGAGGACGTGATCGACATCATCCGGGAAAGCACGCGGAAACTGACCGCCCTCACCCGGCACCTGACCGTGTTCGCCCGGGCCCAGCAGGCCCCCGTCATCTCCGCGGGCGACGTCAACCAGGTGGTCACGGATACGCTGGAACTGACGCGCACCCACCTGTCCAAGAAAGCCGTGAACCTGGACATCTCCCTGGCCCGGGACCTGCCCGCCGTGCATTTCTCCCCCCTCCACCTGGAACAGGCGGTGCTCAACATCATCATGAACGCCGTGGACGCGGTGGGCGACTCCGGCGGCCGCCTGGCCGTGTCCACCTTCCGCCGGGAGGATTGGGTGTGCATCAGCGTGGCGGACAACGGACCCGGCATCCCCCGGGAAATCCGCGCCAGCCTCTTTGAGGCTTTCGTGACCACCAAGCCCGAAGGGGTGGGCACGGGCCTGGGGCTCAACGTGGCCCGCGACGTGGTGGAATCCCTCAAGGGCGTGATCCAGGTGGAATCCGAACCGGACCGGGGCACGATCATGACCATCAAGCTCCCCGTTCCCGAAACCCCGGCGGTGGCGCAGCCATGACCAGACAGAAAAAACTGGTCAACGATCTTCTGCTCGCCCGGAAGGACGAATTCGTCGGCCGGTGGCAGGAGGCGGTGGAGGAGACCCTGCCGCCCTTCCTCAAACCGGAATACACGTTCACGCGCCGGGATTTCGACCGGCTCTTCGATGCCTACCTGGCCGCGGGCCGGCCGGCGGCGCCCGACCAGGTGGTCGACATCATCAAGGCCAAGA
>CAYQRT010000382.1:0-2918 GCA_964419695.1 uncultured Spirochaetaceae bacterium
AGTTCGTCCACGTATTTTATCATGCCGTGAAAGCCGCTCTGGGGGAACACCTTGATCATGGGCTGGGCCAGCGCGATGGCGTGCGTCACGCGGGGCATATCCAGCATAAAGAAACCCAGGAAGCGGCAGGCGCCCGCCTCTCCCAGCAGTTTCTCCAGTTCGGCGCACAGCTTGTTGTAGAAAACCGCGGCCTCCTCGGCGAACCTTACCCCGGAGATGATGACTCCCAACCCGGCCGGTATCTTGTTCTCCCGCAGGAACGTAACGGCATTGTACAGAAATCCGGCGGCGTACGCGTCCTCCTTGACCACGAATACCACGGCGTCCGCGGCGCGCAGCAGGGGAAGCGCTTCCTCGTTCAGCTCGGCGTATGATACAAAGCCGGAAAACTTTTCCTGTTCCAGCCTGACGGTTTGTTTGTCGATGTGCGGCGCTTCTTTCAGCAGCTTCTCCAGCGGTATTTTCATCACCCCGCCGTCCGGGTACCACTCGTAATGGAAGGCGGGCCTGTCCTTCAGCTTTTCCCGCCGCCCGCTGCTGAAGACCGCGGGCAGCGACGTCTCTATGAAAAGCGGATTGCCCTTTTTGACGCTTTGCCGCCACAACAGGTTTTCTATCAATATGGAGGTCTTTTGCGGAGACTCGTTTCCCGCCAGCACGTAGGTTTTTCCGTTGGTCATGGCGCCGTCCCCTTACCTGATCTTGCCGGTTTTTTTGAGATATTCGAAAAAGGCCTTCAGGTATTCCGAATCGAATTTGTCCCTTCCCAGGTCGCGCATGATGACCGCGGCCGAGTCGAAACTCATCTTGTCGCGGAACGCCCGGTTCCGGGTCAGGGCGTCGAAAGAGTCGGCGATGCCGATGATCTTGGCGAAGGCGGGAATCTTGTCGGCCTTGAGGCCCTTGGGGTATCCCGATCCGTCATTGCGCTCGTGGTGGTGGAGGATCCCCTCCTTCATTTTTTTGGGAAGTTTCCGGTCCTTGAAATAATCGACGCCCTTTTGCGGGTGCTGGTGGATGAAGGAAAATTCCTCCTCGGTCAGGTCCTTTTTGGATTCCAGCTCTATGATCTTTTCCTTGTCCATCAGCACGTACCCGATATCGTGGACCAGGGCCGTCTTGTAGAGCAGTTCCTGGTCCGCTTGGGACAGGGAGCCGTGCATGAGGGCGATACCGCGCGCGTATTTGGCCGTGGCCAGGCAGTGCTCCCGGCGGTCGGTTTTGGTGAATTTCAATTCATCCAGGTGGCGCATGAGCGCGGCCAAACTCAGGGGGCCGTCGCTCTTCTCATCCCCGGCGCCGGAACCGAGCAGGGCCGCGGGCTCGGCGTCCAGGGCGCCTTCGGGCGAGCGGGCCGCGCTTTCCTCAACCAGCCGGCGCGCCTTGTTCCTGAGATAGTCGTCCGGATCGGTCAGGAAAGGAAAGAGCACGGGCAGCACGCGTGAATAATCCGCCGCCTCCCCGTTTTCAATCCGGGACTCCACCACGTAGAGGATGTCGCTCCGCAGGTCCTTCTCCAGTTCGGTCACGTACTTGCGCAGCGTCTCCCATTTGAGGGTGCCGTATTTCTTCTCGTTCTTCATCCGTTTGAGGCGTTCGGCCCGGATAACCAGGTCCTCGACGTCCGTGCCGGCCTCGCCCGGTTCGCCCGGCGCCTTCGGGGCCCCGCTATCCCGGGGCGGTTCGTACCCCAGGAGCTTGACCGTCCTGTCCTCCAGTTCCTGGGGCCCGGCGGCCGGCGCGCCGAAGCCGATGTCGAAATTGGTGGCGTTCGCGAAACGCTGCCTGCGCCGCCGCCGCGCGGCCAGCATGACGAACAGCACGAGCGCGAACACGATGAGGATCACGCCGCCGGAGGAAGCCACGGCAATGATCATGATATTCATGCTGGACGACTGCTGTTCCTGGAACAGGGTGCGGTATTCCTTCATCTGCTCGGCCAGCAGGGTGTTGTCTCCCGGCTGGCCGCGCGAGGACAGGGCCACCTCATAGAGCTTGACCAGGTTGTCCAGAATTTCCTGGGTCTTGCCCGACTCCTGCGCGCTCACCGCGGTGGGGGAGCTCATGGTTTTCACGTAGTTATCCTGCAACTGCTTGATCAAAGCCTGCTGTTTCTCCAGTTCCTCCTGGTAACGTTTGAGTTCGGCGCTGTCCCGGGCGCCGGACGCGGTGGAGGTGGAGGAATCGGAGGTCTTCAACGTCTCCAGCATGGTCTCGGCCTCGCGCAGTTTGCCGGCCGTGCCGCCGTCCGTGCGCGCGTCCGCCGTCATGGTGCGGGAGCCGCCCTCATTGCGCAGTTCGTCCACCTTGAAATTCTTCTTCATCTTCCAGAAGTTCTGGCTGGCGGCCTGGTTGGTGGGGGCGATCTTGACCGCCTTGCGGAAGTTGTCGTAGGCGTTGAGGAAGTTGTTCAGGCGGTATTCCCGCTGGCCCACGTCGTTGTACGCGTCCGCGATGGCGGCTTTGCTCTCGCCGTCCGCGGCGTAGCTGGCGGCCGCCATGTCCAGCAGGGAGACCGCCTCCCCGTACGCTCCCCGGGAATAGGCCGCGTCGGCCCGGGCCAGCAGGTCCCGCAGGTCCTGGCCGAACAGGGCGCCGGCGATGAGGAAGAGTATTACTGCCAAGGCAAGTTTTTTCATGCGGGCACTCCGTGGTTATTGTTTGATGGTCAGGGCCGTATGGCCGAAGCGGGCGACGGGCATGGCGATTTCAGCCGTCCAGGGATTGCTGTAATTCGACAAATCGAGAGAATACACACCATCATACACTGAAAAACTTGCACTAACACCATTTGTCCCTCCAAAACAGAAGAGGGTGTCATTGTAAATGGCAGCTGAAGCGAATGCGCAAGCTTGAGGATAGCTTGTTGCTGAATACCAAGTGCTACTAGTTGAAAACGGATAATCTAAATATTCAGC
>CAYQRT010000383.1:0-2905 GCA_964419695.1 uncultured Spirochaetaceae bacterium
TAACCAATATTGAAGTTATCGATTATATAGTTTTCATAAATGCCAAGATTTTTTAATAAAGCCAGAGCTTTTTTATTTTCTCTCAGATTAGAGTTACATAGTTCAATGTACTTACTCAAGTATTCTTGTTTACTCATTAAAACCCTCCTTAAGTATAGACAAATATATTATCTATAACAGTATAATATATAATCTAATTAATAAATTTTGTTGTCAAGCAATAATGACAAAATAATTATTGTTCTTTGTAAAATATTTTAATATTATAGCTTATGAATGAAATAGCAAAACACATAAGGGAACTGAGAAGTAAATCTGAGCTTTCATTAAGAGCGTTAGCAGAAGCAATCGGAGTATCGCATAACACACTTGCAACTTATGAGAAAAATAATGTTATGCCTACGATTTTAAATGCCGCCAAAATATGTGAGTACTTCAAAGTTCCGGTTGAATATTTATTGTATGGAAGAAAAATATTAACCGATTTCAACGATCAGGAATTATTAAAGCTTTTTAAAGAGGTCGATGACTATGAGGAATCTGACCGGAAAGTAGCAAAGAATATTTTAAAAAAGCTTGTTAAGAATGTTAAAGATAGAAAAAAAATAGAAAATGAATAAAATATCATAAAAAATTTAAATTATTGAAAATCTTGTTTGATAAAACTCAAATGAAGCTAATTGTATTGCTTTTATCTGTTCATATATTTCATCATAATTATCAAAAAGAATATCGACTATTCTTAAATCTAAATTATTTTGTGATTTTAAACTTTTAAATACATTAAAAATTTCATTCTTATTCATCCCCTTCCTATAAGGACGATCTTCTGAAATTGCAGTATAAATATCGGCGACCATCATAATTCTTGAACCAATTGTCAAATCATTTGCTTTACAATGAAATGGATACCCTGTTCCATCTAATTTTTCATGATGAAAAGCTGCCCATTCTGCAATGCTTTCTAAACCGCTTATTGAGTTTATTATCTGAAAAGAATAATATGTATGGCATTTTATCATTAAAAATTCTTCTTTTGTTAATTTATCCGGTTTTTCTAAAATGCTGTTTGGTATCACTAATTTTCCTATATCATGAAGATTACCCGCAATTTCCATATTTTTTGTTTCACTTTCTGTGAGTCCAAATAATTCTGAAAGAATCTTTGCTGAAGCTGAAACACCGGAAGTATGAGTCGCAGTAAAAGGAGACTTAAAATCAATTAAGTCCCGAAGCAGCTTTGAAATAGTTAATACCTCAAATATGTCAATTTCAACAGATTTCAATGGTCCATTATGAAATAATATTGAATATAAACGTGGAGAAATTAAATCCAGCCAAAAATCTTCCCTTTTAGATATTTCCAAAAAGTAATTAATTATTTGAGAATGAATTAATTTGCCGGATTGAACTTTAATATTCTCGATAATATCTTCTGTCTGATATAAAATATACTTATCACGTTCTATTAATCTTTCGATATAATCCGCCAACTGAACAATTTGAGAGGATATTACATGATATGTTTCCAAAGGATCAGCCCATTCATCCCAGCTTGTATGATGGTATAATACAATTTGAGAAATTTTATCAAATGAAGGCATTCTTTTTAATAATAATTCCCCTCTCTGACAATGTTTATCTAATAAATCTGTTTCAAAATTATGAAGTAAAACTTTTTCCTCTATAGTTATTGCCCCGACATCGTGAAATAGCGAAGCAATAAATATATCTTTTGTCATTTCATTCGATAGATTAGCCACTTTACATATTTCCAAAGCAATATAAGCTGTTCTTTGTTGATGTAGAGCAATTATTGGACTGGCTAAATCAATTGCATCGGATAATGAAAGTAAGAAATTTCCACAATTAATTGTTGATATTTTTTTCATAGGTTAATCCTTATTGAACACTTGGTTAATTATATAATAAAGCTATTACTTAAGACAACAAAAAAATAAAATATTAAATTTTAATAAATTATGGAATTAAGTTAGAGATTTTTATCTATTACTTAAAACTTAGAAAATAAAAAAACAAAAAAATCGTAAAAAAACCGTAAACAAGTCTTGACTCTCATAAAAATATAGCGAGTTAGCTCACCTCGATTTTTATCAAGGAGGTGTAAGATGATAAGTTTCAGTGTACCTGATGGTAAGAGCTTTTTTAACTTTAAGGTAGAGAGAGGCAGGGTGATGTTTGCAGGCAGTCGTTACGGCAGTGTCTCAAGGCAGGTCTGTAAAGACCTCATCTCCCAGCTTGGCAAGTTGGGCTTCGCTTTTCTAACAGGATGCGCCAACGGGGTTGACGAGTCATTCAGACTAGCATTAGCAGAGTCAGATTATGTAGGCAGTTCTATTGCTGCATGCGCATTTAAAGAGAGGTTAGATCGAGTAAGAGGCATTTATCCTCTCTTTGTAGTTCCCGAGGGACTTCATCCAAAGGCCGCATTGGCAAAGCGTACTTTGTGGATGACCTCCCGTTGTTCTCTTTTGATACTCTTTCCAACCGTCCGTCATACCATGACGGACTTAGCCGGCAAGTGGGGCAAGGGTTCGACACTTGCCTTTAAGTCAGCCATTCATAACAACAAGCCTGTATTTATAGTCTCAGAGACAAGACCTGATGAGAGCAGTTTATATACAGTTTTACCGTCCAGTCTGTTTGGTGTGGTCAGAGGTTACTGGTGCATCCCGCCCGTTTATGCAGAGACGGGCTTGTGTTACGAGGCGGTGTAATATGAAGGAGATAATAATTAAAAAGATAGAAGATAAAGACAATAACTTCATTGCATACTTTAAAAACCCGTTTTTAAAGGTAACCTTTTCAGTTTGCTTCACCGACTCTATTGGTGGAGCAATCGGGTTAAACGACTTTTTCCAGATGCTCAACTCAAAATATACAA
>CAYQRT010000384.1:0-2889 GCA_964419695.1 uncultured Spirochaetaceae bacterium
TCATGGGGAGACGCCTAGCGGGAGTTTAAGCAAAGCCCGCCCAGCCCGAAAAGCAGGCTCAGGGACAGTACCACGATCGCCAGGATGCAGGAAATCATACCGCAGATCATTCCCGCCCGGGTGGTATCACGGCCGGCCGGGTCCATGATACCGGCGTCCATCTCCGCGATGTCCCGCCTTCCCATCACCCAGGCGATGATGCCGCAGATGGTGCAGATGACCAGGCCCAGAATTCCCAACACCAGGACCGTGGTGGCGTTGTGGGGCTTGAGACGTCGACCGGATTCGTAACCGGAGGAAGAAAAATCAGCCATGACAACGTGCTCCTTTCACTCTTACACGATTACAGCTTGTCCAGACCGTAGGAAGCGGGTCCCTCGACGGTATAATGCAGCTTGAGCTGCGTCTGCGCGAATTGCCCGGGCGTCACGGTGATGGTGAAGGAGAGCACTCCCTCGCGATCCAGCTGGTACCCGGGCGTGGTGTCCTCCTCGATCTTCACCTTGACCTTCTCCACTTCGGACAGATGCACCGGCTCCTTGAGCACGAGGGTCACCGCCTCTTCCTTGAAGTGGGAGAGGATGTATCTGAAGTCGAACTCGCGCCGGGCGCGGGTGGACAAACCCTTGGGCGGCTGGTACTGGTCCCGGTACACGATGCGTTTCACCTTGATGTCCAGGTCGATGCCGAAGGAGAGGGCGCATTCCTCGCCGTCGGCGCGGTAGGGCGTCTCCGTGACACCGATATAGCTTCCGTTCCGGTAGATCATGACCCGGCCGGGCAGGAGGGGCGCGCCGGACCGGTTGGGGAAAACCGCCTTGAGATAGACGTACTCCAGCTGAACGGGAACCGTCTCCCAGGACAGCACCGGGTCGATCTGGTCGCACCGGATCAAGAGCCTGTGCCAGCGGCCGTCGCCAGGCACGGCCGGCGGCCGTTCCAGGCTGAAGGCGTACGCGGTGCCCGATTTCTCCGGAAGGGTCGGCGGCGGCTCCCGGGGCGGCGGTTCACTTTCGGCCTCACCGAACGACTCCTGGATATCCTCGTTCACCGCCACCACCTCGGCTTTGATTTTTTCCTCATACCCGGAAAGACGCACGGGATGGATGACGGGAATTTCTATCCCCGTGACCGATGCTGCGGAAGAGAGGACGATCTCGGCCCCTTCCCAGTCTTCCCCGGTCGACTGCCGGATTTCTCCGAAGACCGCCAGGGTGAGTTTCCTCTCAGCCGTCCGCAGCGAGGCGTCGTACGCCATGCGCCAGGCCACCCCCGGCACCGTATAAAGCACTTCGATCTCGGTTTCCCCGCCGCCGGGGCTGGCCACCTCCACCCGGATGCGGTGGGTCTCCCGCCTGTCGAGCCGGCCGGCCTGGGACAGAAGCAAGGCCAACCGCCGGTACTGTTCGTTGGCCTTTTCCTCCTCCCGTTCACCCAGCACCGCCTCTTCCCGGTTGCGATCCAGAAGCTGGCGCAAAAAATCCAGGGCTTCCTTGAGACGGGTGACGGCGGTGTTCTGCTCCAAAAGCACGCCGCCCATGGCCCTTTCCAGGTATTCCCGCAAACTGCCGATAAGATCCGCCTCCACGGCCAAGGCGGCCTTTTGGTCAAAGAGGCGGATGAGGTCCTTGAGCGCGGCCGCGGTCTCCCCGGCCAGGCGCTCGTTCTCCTCCTTGTTGTAAAAATAAAGATGGCGTCTCTCAAGGCTTACGGAGAGGACGCGGACGTCCGGACCCGTGGCGCGGGCTTTGATATTGTTCTCCTCAATGCCCCGTCCCAACGCGGTGAAATCCACCGTCTGCGTACCGGGCGCGGCCCTGAGGCTGAGCCGGCGGCACACCTGGGCCCGGTCCCGGGACACGATTACGCGCACCAGGCGTGAGTTCGGTTTTTCTTCAATTTCCCTGCGGTCGTATAAGATGGCGGCCATACGTCACTTCTCCTCCACGCGCTGGTGGGGCGCGGGGTCTTCTTCCATCACCAGGCGGAAATCGGCGGGATGCCGTATGGCGTAACTGAAACGCAGCGTCTGTTGGCCACGCGGGGGCAGTTCCAGCCGCCAGACGAGCACGCCGCGTTCCGTGGTCAGAGGCGCGGGGTCCGCGATAAAATCGGCGACCGTTATCTCTTTCTGCCCGCGAACATCGGGCAGACGGTCATAGATCTCCAGGCGCACCGCCTGGTCCCGGAAACTTCTCGCCTCGATTTCCACCGTGTAGTCCGTAATGATTTCCTTGGCCACCACGCCCCGGCGGCGGCGGCGGGCGTTCTGCCGGCGCAGGATCTTTATGTCGCGTTCCGCGCCCAGGGAAACGCTCCCCTCCTCCCCCGGTCCGAGCGTGGTGAAGTCCAGCGTGCCGATCAGATTGTCGGCGGAGAACACCTGGGCCGGCCCGGCCGGCAGGGGATTTTCCTTGGTGTTGGCGAAATCGGCCCGGAGAAAAACGGCTTCCTCTTGCAGCGGCACGGCCACGTAGGTAAAGACGGCCGGCAATTCCTTGCGCGCCACGCTTACCTTGGCGGGCACGGGCCGGGAGGGGATGTCCCGTTTCCCCGGAACTGAGTACCGGTAATCGTACCCGCCCAGCGATTCCAGCGGAGAAACGCCCCGGCTCATCCAGCCGGGCAGGGCCTCGTACTCCTCAGGCGGGACGGGCTCCGTCAGGCCGGCGGCCAGCACCCGGGCCAGGTCCGCCCAGTGGGGGGATTCCGCCGCGGGGTCGAATGCATTCTGAGCATCTTCGTTAAAACGCTCCAAGGCCTCGCGGAGTATCCCGCCATACCCGCCCTCCCTGTCAACCGCTCCCCCGGCCTGGGACTTGGCGAACACCTGTTCCGGGATTCCCCCCCGGTCCAGAGCCTTGTGCTCCAGGGGCCTCTGGCCGGGAG
>CAYQRT010000385.1:0-2888 GCA_964419695.1 uncultured Spirochaetaceae bacterium
GGAACAGGTCCACTACGCCCTGCGCGTCTGCGAACGCGAGATCAAGGCCTATTTTAGGTAGGCAGGCATTGCGTAGTTATACATGTATTCACCCATTCCCTATTCTTTTTCATGAAGCCGGCTATCATGGGGAATGGTTTGGCAGTTTCAAACATTATGTTCTATGACAGGTGCTTGGATGAAACCGCACCCCCTCCCTCCTCACCCACATTCCCCCTTGTACAAACAGGCCCAATGCCCATAATGGTCCCCATGGAGGTGCCGTCCATGAAAAAGCTCCTGCTGGTATGGTTGCTTTTCTCCCTGCCTTTCAGCTCCTTTGCCGCCAACAATAAGATAGCGGTCCGGGCCTTTTCCACCGCCATCAAGCAGTACCCCGGTTATGCGGTCTATTACCTGTCGGTGTTGGGAGTGGATTGTTCCGACGGCGTGGCGGCGCTGGTCGCGGCGGTGACCGGGAAGAAGACGGCGCCGCTGGAGGACCGGGATTCCATTTCCCTGGCCGAGACGAAACGGGACAATCCGTTTTTCGTCAATATTTCGGCCATCCAGAGGGGCACCCAGTACCATACCGTCAAGGTGAACGCGGGGCAGCCGTTCGGGATGAGTGAGAACCTTGTCATCCAAGTAGAGGTGGACAAGGACGGGGATGTTGTCGGCGCGGAGATTACCGGTACCGAGTTTTAGCCGTACGCCTCAACCGGCCGCGTACGGCGCGGCGCCGGCGGGGCGAGTCCGCCCTCAGTCCTCCACCGGTCCGGGAACGATTTTCTTGAACCATTGAAAATTCTGCACGGCCTTGAAGCGCGCCATCTGGTAAAAGCCCGGATCACGGTAAAAATACGCGCCGCATCCCAACTGGAGGGCGTTTTTAGAGAGGATGTTGGCGCGGTGGCCGGATGAGTTCATCCAGATGTCGAGTACCGCGTCCGCGAAGGAAAGATAGGTGTGGGGCGGGATGAGCGGTCCGTCGGCGGTGTAGCTGAACGAGCCCGGTTGCCCCCGGTGGGGAAAGACGTTTCTCCCCGGGCGGTAGGCGAGTCCGAAGGTGTCGGCGATGTTTTCCGCCAGGAAGGGGTTGGCGATGCCCGCCAGCCGGCCCCGGGCGTTGGGATCACGGCGGCGCCGGTCGGTGTTGTCGGTGTGGCTGAAAAACTTTTTCTCCACCATACGCCGGGCGTGGCCCGCGGCGGCGCGTTCCAGCTGGGGCGCGTACTCCAGTACCGGCAGCTTGTGTTTCCGCCGGATTTCATTGGTGGCGTAGAAGATGGCCGCGTGCAGACGCGGGTAGTCAATGGCGTTGAAGTCGATCTTTTCCAGAAAGAGGGGCTCTTGCCGGAAGTCATCCAGACTCACCCGGTCGTAGTCCGGTTCGGTCCAGGCGGCCTGGGCGGCCAGGGGAACCGAGCCCGCGCAGGCGGTGATTATCAGTTGGAGAATCATTATGGCCGGGATGAAGAATCGCCGTGATCCGGCGGTGCGGGATGAACCGGTGCGCATGATATGCCTCCCTGAAACGCAGTCGTTCAATATAAAGTGTACTCCCTGGCGGGAAATTATCAAGAAAAGAGTGGACGGGGCGTGTGTGCCGGGTGTCTCCGCAGAGAAGGAGGAGTCATTTTCTGTTCGGGGTACACATGGTCCGGAATATGATTGACACCCCGGGCGGCGACCCGTAGACTTATGCTCAGGGTCCCTGGTCGGGGACGGTCATATACCCGTTAAGGAGGATGAAATGGAGCTTAAGTTTGTCGGGTTGTTGCGCCCGGAGGTCCTGGGTGTGTTCGCTTTTCTCGCCTTTGCATTATTTTCCTTTATTACCGTGTTCGCGAACGGCGGCCTGTCCCGGGACAGGCTGGGACGGGCTTTCCGTCTGGGATTGCGTCCCAAGGCTCTGCTCATCGGCGGTCTGTCGTTGTTGGCGGGCGGGGGATTTGTGCTGATTATGAGCTTGATCGGCGGGGTACTCGCGCGGCTGACGCGTTCTTCCGTGCCGGCGGTAATCTTTTCCGTGATCGGGGCGGCGGGCATCCTTTATGTCATGTTCGCTTCGGCCTATATCCTCAACTATATGGCCATTACGGATCTGCGAGACGGGAAGCGGATCGGTTTTGCCGAGGCGGCCAAAGCCTTCTTCGCCAAACAGGGACAGGTAATCCTGCTGCCGCTCATCGTGGGCGGCATTCTGCTTGTGGAGATGGGGCTTTTCCTCGTTCTCGGTCTGGATCGGGGCAGTGACGCCCTCTTCTTCCTGTCCTGTTTCTTCACGCTTCCCATTCTGCCGATCAACCTGATTCTATTCCTCCTGCTCATCCTGGGGGGAGGTATCTTCCTGCCGGTCATGATCGATCAGCAGAAGGGCGCCCTCGGCACCTTCAAGGGAATCGCCACGGCCGTGAAGCAGCGCTTCCTGCGCCTCCTGAGCGTCCAGGTGGTGGTCATCGTTTTCCTGGGCGTCATCGTCCTGGTTATGTATCTGGTCTTCACGCTGGCCTCCTCCTTCGGCGTGGTTGAGCACGGGCAGACTCCGGTCATGGCGGCGGTGCAGGCGCTTTTGAGCGGCTCGGTGAATGTGTTCGACTTCGGCGGCGGCGCGCTTGTTTCAATTTCCTATTTCCTGATCGTCCTGCTGGTCAGTGCGGTGGCGCTCGTAGCCGCGGCCATAATCTGGAACATGAATATGTGTCTCTATTCGGTATTTTACCTGGATTACATCAAGGACAGCGTGGATTTTGACGAACCGCTGATCGCCAGGAAGAAATAACGCACAAGGTTATATCACGCGGGGGGCGGACAGATGAACGCCCCCCGCTTTTTTAAAAAACTGTCCGGCCTAGCGCACGACCTCGAATCCATTGAGGATCAGGAGGTCCGGGCGGTACTCGAAG
>CAYQRT010000386.1:0-2884 GCA_964419695.1 uncultured Spirochaetaceae bacterium
GGACCGCATAAAGGCGACCCCTTTCTTTCTTCAGGTTCAAGAAACTTCGGCTGCGCTCTTATTTTGCCGGGATAATGCGGAGCTCCAGGATGTTGGCAGCCGCCTCTTTGACGATCTTGGTCACCTTGAGCGTCAGTACCTGGGCGCCGGCTTCCAGGGTCACTTTGCCGATTTCCAAGTCCTTCCAGGCAAAATACCCGTCGTTCGCCTCGCTGGTGGATACGAACGTTCCGGGAATTTCCTGGCCGCCGATCTCCACCAGGAAGCTGCTGCCGGCGTTCTCGCCCCAGGCCGCGTAGCGCATGGTGATCATATACTCCATGGTCTTCTGAATATCAACGTCCCAGGTTACGTATTCCTCGGTGTTGTGCCAGTACCCGAGGTTGTCGTTCGGCTTCTCCACTTCCAGCTGCGGCACGGCCCGGTCGGAATGGATGGTGGCGTCGGTCGGATAGAGGACTATCTCCTCCACCGCCGCCCCCCCGGACGTGGACACGCAACCAAAAACACCCAAAACGAGTATCGAGACTGTAAGAATCACGAATAATTTCATTGTCTTCATGGGTTCCTCCTCAATTGGTGTACCATACCATTTTCTCGCGATAGTTGTCAATTTGAACCAACCTCGATATTCCCGGCGGTGTTTCAGGAAGAAAGCCGGTTTAAAAAAGTATGCAGCGCATCCATGTAAGCGGGGAAATTGTCGAACCGGATGAGATGTCCGACGTCCGGCAGGTTGACGATGACTACCGAGTGATTCAGCTCCCGGATCCGGGCGGCGGCGGCGGGAGCGAACAAGGAGCCCCGTTCCTCATTCCCCGTAATGATCAGCAGGGGAAGGGTAAGGGAGCGGATGGTCTTCATCCAGTCCGCTTGTCCTGCGTGCATTTTCTCCGCCAGGATGTCGATGATGGCCTGGTCAAGCTGCTTTTTGGACTCGCACATGTGGCGGATCAGCTCCTCGGGCCAGTCAGGATGATCCCGCCGGTATCCCTCCCGGAGTTCTTCCAGCGTGTGCCGGGGCAGGTCCTTGGCCCAGGCGACCACGGAATTTTCGGCCGAACGGTCCGGGGGCGCGTCCGGCTCCGGCCGGGGCACCCGCCACAGCGGGTCTTCCAGGATCAGGGCCCCGGCCAGGCCGGGGAAGCGTACGCAAAGCCGGTAGGCGACTCCGGCGCCCATGGAGTGTCCGGCCACGACCGGCTGGTGCAGCCCCAGTCTGCGGATGATTCCCGCCAGATCAGCGGCCATGTCCACGTCTTCTCCCGGCCGCACGCGCGCTGAAAGGCCGTGGCCGCGCATGTCGGGCAGGATGATGTCGTATTCCGATTCGAGCTCGCCGGCCACGGGCGACCAGCACAGGCCATTGTCCGAAAAACCGTGGACCAGCACCAGGGGGCGTTTGTCTCCGCGCCCGGTACGGGTGTAGTGCAGCCGTACTCCGTCGATTACAATGTCATCGCTCGTCCAGTGCCGCCGCATGGCGTCCCCCTTCTGTAAAACCGGTATGTTCGATTCATGCGCCAGGTGAGGCAAGTGTAACCGAAGTGGCGGCGGGCCGGCAAGGCTTGCCATAAATCCACCGGGCCGATATTCTCTACAGCGATATGAATATCATTCTTATGGGCATGAAACATTGCGGCAAATCGACCGTGGGCAGAAGGCTGGCCTCGGATCTCGGCCTGACGTTTTACGACCTGGACGAACTTATACTCAAACGGTGCGGCCCCGACTGCGGAGGACCGGGCATCGAGGACCTGTTCCGGGAACGGGGGGCGGAGGAGTTTTACGCCCTGGAGGCCGAGGCCTACGGCGCGGTCTGCGCCTCCCCGCAGGCGGAGCGGGGATTCGTGCTGGCCACCGGCGGGCGCACGCCCTTCAACCCGCGGCTGGAGCGCGCGCTTGAGCAATGCGGCATTCTGATCTATATTAATACGCCGATCGCAACAATTGTGGAGCGGATCAAGGCCGGGGGAACGTCCACGCTTCTGCAGGGCGCCGATCCGGAATCCTCACTCCGCGCCCTCTACAATGAAAGGCATCCCGGGTATCTGACCCGGGCCCGGCTGGTGGTGGACGGCGGCGGCGACGCGGCGGCCGTGGCCGGCCGGATCAAACAGGCGCTCAAGGAGTTACAGCGTGGCGGGTAACAGTTTTGGACAGCTCTTCAGGATCACCACCTTCGGCGAATCGCACGGGGGCGCGGTGGGGGTGACCGTGGACGGCGTGCTTCCCGGCCTGCCGCTGGCGGACGTCGACGTCCAGCGGGAATTGGATCGGCGCAAACCCGGGCAGTCGGCGCTCACCACGCCGCGGCGGGAGCCGGACACGGTCCATATCCTGGCCGGCCTCTTTGCGGGCCTGACCACGGGCACGCCGCTCTTCATGCTCCTCTACAACCAGGACGCTCAACCGGCCGCCTATGACGAAATCAAGAACCTTTTTCGCCCGGGCCACGCCGATTTCACCTATCTCAAGAAATACGGACTGCGGGACTACCGCGGCAGCGGCCGGGCCTCGGGCCGGGAGACGGCGGGACGGGTGGCGGCCGGCGCCGTGGCCAAGAAAATACTCACCCAGCGCGGGGTGAGCGTCACTGCTTATACGATGGCTGTGGGCGGTGTGGCGGGCACAAAGTTCATGGCCGGGGAAATAGAGCGAAATCCGTTGCGCGCGGCCGATCCCGACGCGGTGCCGGCAATGACCGAACGCGTCACCCGGGCCCAGGCGGACGGCGACAGCGTGGGGGGCGTGGTGGAATGCCGGATCGCGGGCGTGCCCGCCGGCCTGGGAGAGCCGGTCTTCGACAAGCTGGAGGCGGACCTGGCCAAGGCCGTGCTTTCCATCGGCGCGGTCAAGGGCGTTGAGTTCGGCGAGGGGTTCG
>CAYQRT010000387.1:0-2864 GCA_964419695.1 uncultured Spirochaetaceae bacterium
GCTCGCGGATTCCGGGCATGAGGATATCACTGCGGTCTTGGGTAGGATTGTGGCGGGCATCACCGACGGCGTCAAACACCGCGATTGGCCGGTGAGTTTGAGCGTGGGCGCCGTCACCTTCCATCGCCCTCCGGACTCGCTCAGCCGCATGGTCAGGGAAGCGGATGAAATAATGTACCGGGTCAAGCAATCCGGAAAAAACAGTATTCGGCTGGTGGAGCGGACCCCCGGGGATCCCTCCGCCTGAAAGGGAAGATGGTATGAAAAGTTTTCGCAAGGAACTGTGGTTCGCCGCGCCCACCCGGCGGGCCTTTTTCAATATTACGGGCGAGCTGGAGCGCTGCCTGGAGGAAAGCGGCGTACGCGAGGGACTGCTTCTCTGCAATGCCATGCACATTACCGCTGCGGTCTTCATTAATGACGACGAGCCGGGCCTCAAAGCCGATTTTGAAACCTGGTTGGAAGGCCTGGCTCCGGAAAAACCCTATTCCCGCTACCGGCATAACGGGGCCGAAGACAACGCGGACGCGCACCTCAAGCGGACGGTCATGGGCCGGGAGGTGGTGATCGCCATCACCGGGGGAAAGCTTGATTTCGGTCCCTGGGAGCAGGTATTCTACGGCGAATTCGACGGGAAACGCCGCAAGCGGGTCCTGGTAAAAATCATCGGAGAGTGAAAAAAAAAACGGTTTTATTGACAGCTCATCGGGGGCGTATTATATTAATGATCGGGCTGGGGTTTTTTTTGCACACCGTATATTGCACGCTTCTAACACGCATACCATCGGGAATGACAACCGCGGGGAACGTGTGGGCGTGAACGGCCCGGCGCAAGCGGATATGTTTTGCCGGCCGGCACCGGATGGCGTTTCCGGCGGCAGAAACATATAGAGGAGGCTCCTTGAACATAATACAAAAAAAATGGCAGTACCTGGCGATCGGCGGCGGCGCGCTCCTGCTGGTGGTCATACTTATCATCGTGCTCGCGGCGCCTGGACCCGACATCTCGGGCCGGTACGAACTCCTGGTTGCCGGCCGTCCCACGGCCACCATGATCGACATCACCACGTCTGAAAACGCATACCAGGTGAAATTCATGGAAAACGACAAGGTGCGCAGCCAGTATGTATTGCCCAAACCCCGTACGGCCCGGTTTACCATTGAAACGACCGCTGACGGAAAGACGGGCGATCGCTATGAACTGGAAATCGTCAATGACGGGCTCAAGGGCACGGCCGACATCTCCACCCTGGCCAAAGGCATCGACGTCTATTTCCGGAAGGTGCAGCCGTAACCCATCCGCGCCCGCGGCGGAAGAAAAAACCGATTCACGAAATTCGAGCCCGTTCCCGGCGCTGCAGGGGCGGGCTTTTTTTCGCCCACCGGCCGACTCACGTCAATTCCCGCTTGAAATTGAAGAGTGTGGAGGGAAGCGGCCGCCGCCCCGCCTGGAAGGCGTCCAACAAGCCCGCCAATCTTTGCCCGTCCGGTGCGGTGAAACTCACGTCGATAATGAATTCCCCCACGCCCAATGAAGCCAGTTTCTCCCTTTTGTGAAACAGGCAGAGGGGATGCTTGCCGATCAGGTAATACAGCCCGCCCCGGCGCGCGGCCAGAAAGGCATTGTCGTTCCGGTCGTACAGGGAGGCCTCCGGTTTGAGGCCGGGATCCACCCGGGATATGAAGAGGGGAACCGGACCGTACACGGTGCAGGCCGCGGGGATGGCGCTCGCATTGCGGATATTGAGCACGTCATCCTCCAGGGAGAGCGTGACCTTCTCCACGCCCAAAGAGCGGAGAAGCGCGCGCGCCGGCACGTTGAGTGCGTTGGCCCCCGGGCCCGCCTCCAGCACCACGCCGGACGGCGGCCGATCGAACAGCCCCAAGAGGAGTCCGGGATTGCCGCCGGTAAAGCGGGTCACGCCCAGGTCCCGCAGCCGTTGCACGGTCCGCCGCCACGACTCGAGGCTGGTTTCGGGTACGAACACCGGCAATCCAATGGTCAGCCGGTTCCTGACCGCCGCGTCCAGGGAGGTGATGGCTTCCACGGCCGGGCCGTCCGGTTCAGCCAGGTCGAGGATCAACCGCTGGGCGTCGGTCGCCGCGGCCAGGGGCAACCAGTCCGGGGCGTCCATGCGCAATGACCAGGACGGCGCGAGCCGGGGCCGTTTCGCGGCCGATCCGTACGCCAATACCGCGGCCAGGGCCTTGGCGTAGGGCCAGGCTGTATAGGCCTGAGGCGGCGGCAGGCGCGGCGCGCCCGCGTTCCGGTCCCGCCGGTCCACCAGATAAGCCAGATCGCCCGGCCGCGCGGCCGAGGGGGTGTGCAGGATAATCTCCCACCGGCCGTTTTTACATTGGACCGCGGCCACGGTGTGCCGTTTGCCTTCCCGGCCGGAGCGCGGCTGGATGCGCAGCGCGTCGCCGGCCAGGACGGTCTCGACCGTTTTGATCACCACCCGTCGGTCCCCGGCCTCGATTACCTCGCCCAGCGGCACGCCGACCGCGTTCGCCTGGTCCGGCGCCTGGATGATGTGATCGGGCACCTCGCCTCTCACGGAGTCAAAGAAGAAGACGGTTTTGGCGCGTCCGAAGTCTCGCCGCAGTTCCCCGGCCAGGTCGGGGATGGTTTCCGGCCGGTCGATGGCGCGCCGGTACGCGGCCACCACCGTCCGCACGTACGCGCCGCCTTTGAGGCGCCCCTCGATTTTAAAGGCGTCGATCTTCAGGGCCATGAGGTCGGGAAGGCGCTCCAGGAGCTGGAGATCGCGGGGGGAGAAGAACGGCGTTTCGGTGCGCCCGCCCGGTTCGCCGCGCACGCGGAACCCACGGCGGCAGACCTGGGTGCACAGGCCGCGGTTGCC
>CAYQRT010000388.1:0-2864 GCA_964419695.1 uncultured Spirochaetaceae bacterium
TTTTCCAGGGCGCGCATGGCGTCCGCATAGCGGAACCCCCGGACGTTCAGTTCGTAGGCCGGCGGCGGCGCGTTGTGCACCGGGCGGAATTCAACCGTCACCTTCTCTTCCATGTCAGGCAGCGTCTCCAGGTCGGCGGCCGGCAGGGTCAGGCGCACGGCGCCCACGGCCACCACCCATCGGCCGTCCTTGGCCTCCCGGACCACCAGGCCTCGGGCGCCGGTGGAACGCACCCGCACGGTCACGCCTTCGGCCAGTTCCGCCGGCGCTTCTTCCCGGGGCAGGCTCTCTTCCAGGCCGGCGATCGTCGTCTTTTCCCGCCGGATCCGCTCCTCCAGCCGTTCCATCAGGGCGCGGCCTTCGCGCACCGCCTCTTCGTGCGCTCCTTCGCGGATCTCCTTGACGATGCGTTCCAGGTCACGGCGGCTTTCCCCAAGAAACCGCTCCAGGGCGCTGACGCCTTTCTCCCGCAGTTCACGCTCCCGCTGGCGCAGGGCCAGCTCCTTGAGTTCCGCGCGCCGCAGGGTGTCGATCGTCGCCCGCTCCTTCCGCTTCTGCGCCTCGCCGCGCTCGATGAGTTTTTTCTTCTCGGAAACGAGTTCCTCCACCAGCCGGCCGATGTCCGTCCGCTCGTCCTCCAGATACCGTTCCGCCCGGGCGATGATTTCATCCGCCACGCCCGCCCGGCGGGCGATGGTCAGGGCGTGACTTTCGCCCGGTACGCCCATGATGAGACGGTAGGTGGGACGCAGCCGCTCCACGTCGAACTCCACGCTGGCATTGACCACGCCTTTCTTGAGAAAGCCGTAATTCTTGAGCACCCCGTGGTGGGTGGTGGCCAGGGACTTTATCCTCATCTCCACAAAATGATCGAGGAGGGCCATGGCGATGGCGGTGCCCTCCTGGGGATCGGTGCCCGCGCCCAGTTCGTCCAGGAGCACCAGCGACCGGGCCGTGGCCGCGCCCGCGATATACGCCATGTTCTTGACGTGGGCCTGGAAGGTGGACAGGGACTGTTCCAGGGACTGCTCGTCCCCGATGTCGGCAAAGACGTCGTCAAAAAGCGGCAGGGCCGTGCCTTCGGCGGCCGGTACCTCCAGGCCGAACTGGTTCATGAGGGCCAGCAGCCCCACGGTCTTCAAGGTGACGGTCTTGCCGCCCGTGTTGGGGCCGGTGATCAGAAGCACGTGTTCTTCCGGGGACAAGGAAAGGCTGATGGGCACGGCCCCCGGCCCCAGGAGCGGATGACGCGCCTCCCGCAGGATGATCTCTCCTTGGGCGGGCAGGGCCGGTACGGCGCGCAGCCGGTGGCCGTAACGCGCCTTGGCCAGGAGCAGGTCGAAGTAGGCCGCGGCCTCGGACATACGCACCAGATCCGCGTGATGGGCGCGCGCCTGCGCGGTGAGTTCGCGCCGGATCCGGGTGAGTTCGCTCAAGAATTGGTTTTCCTGCATCACCAATTCATTGTTCAGGGACACGATCTCCTCCGGTTCCAGAAAGAGGGTGGCGCCGCGGCCCGAGACCTCATGGACGATGCCCTTGAGCCTGGCCTTATGCTTGACCTTGAGGGGGAGAACGGTGCGTCCGTCCTTGATGGTGGCCGTGTCGGTCTGGAAATACCCTGCCATGGCCGGATCGTTCAAATAGGCCGCGGCCTGTTTCCGGATGCGCTCCCGCAGCCGGGCCACCGTGTCCCGGATCTGCCGCAGGACGGGCACGTTCTTGTACTGCACCTCGCCTTCCCGGTCGTATATCTTGAAAATCGCGGCGGCCAGGGGCGAAGGCACGGGCAGATCGGCGGCTTCCCGCCGCACGTCTTCCGCCATGTCTTCCCCGGTTAAAAAGCGCTTCAATAGTCCGCAGGAATGGATGGAACGGGCCAGGGCCACCAGCGCCTCCCCGTCCAGGACCGTACCTTCCTTTTTCAGCACCGGCAACGCCTGCTCCGTATCCGGCAGATCGAGGTCCGGGAAGGAACGGCCGGACGTCAGCAGGGCGTGCAATCCGGAGACGCGACCCAGCTCCCGGGCCACCGCCTCCGGCGCGGACAGCGGCGCCGCCGCTTCCGCCAGGCGCCGGGTCCGGTCGCCCGAGCATTCGGCCGCGAGCGCCGCGCGGACGCGGGCGAACTCCAGCAGGCGCAGGGTATGTTCATTCATAGGACCGGTTCATCCTTTCCTCCAGATCGGCCAGCAGGCGCAGGTAGCTCTCGTACCGGTCGTAGAGCAGTTCGCCCGACTCCACCGCCGCCTTGACCGCGCAGCCGGGTTCATGGCGGTGCAAACATGAGAGGAACTGGCAGCGCGGCAGGTATTCCCCGAACTCGGGGAAATGGAATTTGAGATCGGCGGGGGGCACGTCGGCCACGTCCAGCTCGCGGATGCCCGGCGTGTCGATGACGGTGAAGCGGTCCGGCACGGTCACCATGGCCGCGAAGCAGGTGGTGTGCGCCCCCCGGTCGAACTTGGCGGAGATCTCGCCCACGCGCTGCTCCAGTGACGGCTCCAAAGCGTTGAGGAGCGACGATTTTCCCGTGCCCGACTGACCGGCGAACACGGTGATCTTTCCGCGTATCATCTCCTCCAGGACGTCCATTCCCCGGCCCGTGCGGGCCGAGACCACGTACACCGGGTACCCGCAGCGCCGCCACCAGTCCAGACGGGCCTGGATCTCACCGTCCCCGCCCAGATCGCATTTGTTCATGACCAAAAGCGGCGTCACGCCGCCGGAGTGCGCGGCCACCAGCATCCGGTCCACAAAACGCGGCCGGAAGGGCGGTTCGCCAAAGGAGGCGATCACGGCCAGCTGGTCTGAGTTGGCGGCGATGGTCTGCAGCGCCCTTTTTTTCTTGTTCCAGCGCACCA
>CAYQRT010000389.1:0-2864 GCA_964419695.1 uncultured Spirochaetaceae bacterium
GTCGGGTTCATCGGGCCCAACGGGGCGGGCAAATCCACCACCATCAAGATGCTCACCGGCGTGCTCAAACCGACCGAGGGTACGGTGACCGCGGACTCCTTTTCCCCGTTCAAGGAACGCCGCAAGTACGTGGCCAACATCGGCGTGGTGCTGGGCCAGCGCTCCCAGCTCTGGTGGAACCTGCCGGTGATCGAGTCCTTCAAGGTACTCAAAGACATCTACTGCATTCCGGAAGAGACCTATCAGGCCAACCTGAAACGGTTCAATGACCTGATCGACCTGAAACAATACTACCACACCCCGGTGCGCAAACTTTCCCTGGGGCAAAAGTCCATCTGCGACATCGCCGCGGCCTTCCTCCACAGCCCCCGGATCATTTTCCTGGACGAGCCCACCATAGGGCTGGACGTCTCGATCAAGAAGAGCGTGCGCACGATCATCCGCTCGCTGAACAAGGAACTGGACACCACGGTCATCGTCACCACCCACGACATAGGCGACATTGAGAACCTCTGCCCGCGCATCATCCTCATCGATAGGGGCCGACTCGTCTACGACGGACCCACGGCGCGTTTTAATAAAGCCTTCGGCTCCTTCCGCACCCTCCACCTGGATATCCGCGACCTGCCTGACCGGGACCGGGAAACGCTTGAGGAAACGCTGAAAGAACGGTTTCCTTGCCGGGAACACATTACGGTCAGGCCAAGCGACGACGGCTGGGTCACCCTCACCCTGAACCAGGACGAGGTGAACCTCATCGACGTGCTGAACCACTGTCTCAGCGCATACCAGGTTAAGGACGTCAAGATAGAAGAGCTCTCCCTGGAGGACGTGATCATCAAGGCGTACGAGGGCGCGCTGACATGAGGCGGTACGGCGCGCTCATCCGCAACAAGTTCCTCGAATCGCTTTTCTTCCGGATGGATTTTCTCTTCATGATCCTGGGCAACCTGGTGGGTGTGGTGGTGGTGTACTACCTCTGGCGGGCCGTGTACGCGGGGAGCGGCGGCAGCCTGAACGGCCTGGCCTTCCTGCAGGCTTTCGCCTACGTGGCGGTGAGCGGGTCCATCTTCACCATGATCAGTACGGGAGCGGACTGGGAGATGGGCCTGACCATCAGCCGCGGTATTATCATCATGCGTCTCTTTCTGCCCCTGGATCTGCACGTGCAGACCCTGTTTCGGTCCCTGGGTGTATTCATTTTCCGCGTCATTTTTGTGGGCGCGCCCGTCCTGGCCTTCATCATCTTTGTGTTCGGGGCGCCCGTTCCCCCGGGAATAAACCTGTTCCTCTTCCCGGTTTCCCTTTGCCTTTCATTTCTGCTGGCTTACAACATCGATTTCATGGCGGGCGTCTGCGCCTACTCCTTCGAATCGATCCTGGGCCTGAAGATCGTCAAGGACACGGTCATTCTTTTTCTCTCCGGCGCCGTGGTGCCCCTGGCGTTCTTCCCCAAGGACGTCCAGACCGTGCTCATGGCGCTGCCCTTCCAGGCCATGTACTACACCCCGATCAACCTGCTCCTGGGCGGCAAGTCGGCGGGAGAATCCGTGATGATGCTTCTCATCCAGGCGGGCTGGATCGTGTTTTTTACCACGGCGGCCCGGATGTTTCACCGCCGGATCATGGGCAAACTGACGATAAGCGGAGGATAGGGACCGTGAGGCGATTGTTTTATTACCTGCGCATCTACCGCCGGCTCACCTCACAGTACCTCAAGGACCGGTTGTCTTTTCAGACCGACTTCCTTCTGGGCGGCCTGGGCATGATCATGAGCAACGTGTCCGGATTCCTGGCTCTCCTGGTGATCTTCCGCACCATCCCCAGCCTGGGCGGTTGGGACTATTACGAGATGCTTTTTCTGTACGGCTTTGCCGGCCTGGCCTTCGCGCCCACGGGCATCTTCTTCGACAAGTTCTGGTCGCTGTGGGGCCATCTGGCCCGCGGTGACTTCATCAACTGCTATTTCAAGCCGCTGAACACCCTGTTCTATTTCGTCTCCGACGTGATCGATATCAAGGCCTTCGGGCACCTGGCTTTCAACGTGTTCGTCACCATCTTCGCCGCCGTCAACCTGCGCATGGAATGGACCGTGATCAGGGTGCTCTGTCTCGTTCCCCTCTATCTGGGCGCCGCGTTCAGCTACCTGGGCATCCGGATCATCGTCAGCTCCACCGCCTTCTGGCTCACCAACAACATCTCCCTCATGGATTTCACCCTGACCCTGGAACGCTTTGCCCGCTACCCGCTCACCATCTTCGCCCGCCCCTTCCAGGTGGTGTTCGTCTATATCCTCCCTTACGCCTTCATGGCCTATATCCCCGTCAACGACTTTCTGAAAAGCCCGGGACCGTCCCTTTCCTGGTTCATCACCCCGTTGGTGGGCGCCGCGCTGTTCGCCCTGGGGTGCCTGGTCTGGGACCGGGGGGTCAAACACTGGACGGGCACGGGGACGTGAGTGAGGCGTTCAATCTCGACACTCCACGGATGTTTTTGTTATAGTCAATAGATACGATACATCCAAAACCAGCGGGTACACCATATTCCACACAGCACACCGGAAGGTAGAGGAAACAAATGAAACGACTGGTCATCTATTATTCAAAAACGGGCAACAATGAATTCCTGGCCAAGGAAATCGCCAGACGCCTTGCCTGCGACGCGGAAGCCATTGTCGAGGAAAAAAAACGGACCATGGGGACGCTCATTAAGGAGATGCTCCTCAGAAAGCTTCCCGCCATACGGGAGATCACTCATAAGGTGGAAGACTATGATCATCTCATCCTGATCGCGCCGGTGTGGGGCGGCATCACGGCCACGCCGCTCATCGCCTTTATCGATAAACACAATGGGCGGATCAAGAA
>CAYQRT010000390.1:0-2853 GCA_964419695.1 uncultured Spirochaetaceae bacterium
AACGGGTCCTGCACCAGGACCACCTCCACCGTGTGGTGTAGAGAAAGTTTTGTGAAGATTGAGATGCACTACATCGAATCCCATATCACCAGGACGCGTAATGCCCATTATTGCATTGAGATTTGCTCCATCATAGTAAAGGAGGCCACCTGCATCGTGTACAATGCCTGCAATTTCCTCGATATTCTTCTCAAAGACTCCAATGGTATTGGGATTAGTTAGCATTAGGCCTGCGGTTTTCGGTCCTGCAGACGCTTTTACAGCTTCAATATCGACGAGACCGTCCTTGTTAGAAGGAATCACCACAACACGATATCCGGCCATTGCAGCTGAAGCAGGATTTGTCCCGTGAGCCGCATCTGGAATTAGTATTTCATTCCTTTGTTCACATTCGTTGGTGATGCATTTATGATAGGCACGTATCACTAACACTCCAGTGAATTCACCTTGTGCTCCTGCAGAAGGCTGCAAAGTGACTTCACTCATTCCTGTTATTTCAGCAAGCCATCTTTCAAGCTCCCACATGAGTTCCAATGAACCCTGGACTTGCGAAACGTCCTGATAAGGATGAAGCCAAGCAAACCCAGACTGACTTGCACTGAAATCATTCTCAATTGGATTGTATTTCATTGTACAACTGCCTAGCGGGTATGTTCCCTGAGTGACAGAGAAATTCATCTGAGAGAGTCGTGTAAAGTGTCGCACAACCGCAGGTTCGGATACTTCGGGGAGATTTGGTGCATGCTTTCTCTTCAGAACGTCTGGAATGGCCTTTGCCACATCACCAACTACTCTTTGAATTTCGGTATCTACCGCTGGAAATGTATGGCCAATAACGCCAGGAGAACTCATCTCAAAGATGAGGGGTTCATCCCAGTATGCCTGTCTGTAGCGACTATCAGTTATCTTGGGATTCATCAGTTGGCACCTCCCTCAACAATACTGCGAACAGAATCCACAAGATCATCGATTGTTCCTTTCGTATGTAGCTCGGTAATACAGAACAGCATAGCCTCTCCTAATTCTGGAAACTCAGTGAGCCGCGTTCCTCCATGCAGGTTGTTTTTCAAAAGCATTTGATGTACTTGCTCTGTGGTTACTCCATTTTCAAACTGAACGACAAACTCTTTCCAGATTGCATCACCAATAGCAGGTGCTTTTACTCCGGGGATATCGTTCAGTTGCTTCGCTGCATAATTCGCTTTGTATAGAATAGTCGCCCCAAGATCTTTGAACCCTGTTTTGCCGAGCAAGGATGTGTAAATTGCTGCCGTAACCGCCATCAGAGCCTGATTTGAACAGATGTTACTAGTTGCTTTCTCTCTTCTGATATGTTGTTCACGGGGGCTAAGAGTCAGAACAAAACCACGATCATAAGGTTCTTCAGAGGTTCTGGTCAGTCCAACAAGGCGGCCGGGCATCTGATATACCAGTTTTCTGTCCATTCTACATCCGAAGATGCCAAGTAATGGACCGCCATAGGAAATAGGGACGCCTAACGGTTGACCTTCTGCGATAACAATATCCGCATTATAATCACCCGGGGGTCTAATGAGTCCGAGTGAAGTGATATCAACACCCGCAACTAATAACGCGTCAGCCCTGTGTGCGAATTCTTCAATCTTATCAACCTGTGATTCAAGGAATCCAAGATGGGAAGGATTTTCAATATACACTCCAGCTACAGTATCATCAAGTTTTTTCTGTAAATCATCCAAGGACATTAGTCCAGTTTTTGGATCATAGTCAATCTTCTGTATAACAATACCAGCTGGCTCAGTATAAGTTTCTGATACGCGAAGATGCTCGGGGTTGATTGTTCCAGGGACAAGAAAGCGTGATTTGTTCTTAACACGTACAGTCATCCTAATAGCTTCTGCAAGTGACGTCGCCATATCATACATACTGCTGTTGACGACATCAATCTCTAGTAGTTCAGCCATCAGACTCTGATATTCGAAGAGTGTCTGGAGCATGCCTTGACTGATTTCTGGTTGGTAGCTGGTGTAGGATGTAACAAACTCAGACCGCCCAGCTAGAGATGTGACAGCTGCAGGAATATAGTGCGGAGCAATTCCAGCCCCCAAAAAAACGCGTCCATTATTTGCAGGGCTATTTTTCTGCGCTAGTTCAAGAATTCTTTGAGTGACCTCAATCTCAGAATGGAAATCTGGAAGATTCAAATCCCTTCTAAGCCGAAACTTTTCAGGGATGTTACAGAACAAATCCTCAAAATCCTTCTTTCCGATGGACCTAAACATCTCTTGTTGTGTTTCCGCGGTCACGGGAATCCATGGATGTTTCCAACTCATCTAAAGCACACCAACCATCTGGCACTGGTCGAGCACGGAATGCATCCTCCAATTAGCCTTTTGCATTGCTCAATTATTGGACGAGCTGTAGCATCACTTTTAAATTGGCAAGCAGAACCTCACGCTAGAGTATTGGAGGCAGTTAACTTGAAGCGCTGGCTAATGGAAATCCTCATCTGTCCGGCAAAAGAATGCAGGAACGAGTTGAATCTTGAGGTGTACAAATCTCATGAAATCGAACTCGAAGACAATCAGGTGGAGGAGATTGATGAAGCACTTTTGACATGCCCGAAATGCGGTCGCTGGTATCCGGTCATAGAAGGGATTGCCTGCATGCTACCAGATGATCTTAGAATGACAGGGAAGCAACACATCGAAGAGGCAAAGTTTTTAGAGAGATGGAAAGAGCGAATTGACTCACCTATTCTGGAAAACGGAACTCCTTTCGGTCTTTCCGAGTGATGCCAAAGAATAGCCCCGTAGTGTAGAACAAGTATCATTTGTGATCTTGTGCATTCCGGTCCAGCATGCGAGGTTTTGG
>CAYQRT010000391.1:0-2838 GCA_964419695.1 uncultured Spirochaetaceae bacterium
GTTCGGCGAAAGGGACGATTGCAGCCGGGGCGTTTCCCATGCTACACTGGGTGCAAACTGCCATGGTCCGGGCCACGGTATCCGGATCGAAGGAGGAGACCGCTATGAGCGATTTTCCGGAACGCCGGTCGCACGACCGTTCCAAAACCGTCATGAAAGAAGACAACCGTCAGCCGCGCGGCGTCGGTCTGTTGAGCCGTAATGGGCTGCTCGTGGTGGTCTCTAGAAATTTCTTCGGCCGCACGTTCGTCATTCAAAAACCGTCAGTGACGATCGGCCGGCGGGAGGACTGCGACTTCGTCCTGACCGACGACCTTTTGAGCCGTGAGCATTGCCGCATTACGGTAGATGACAAAACCGGCTTTTCCATAGAAGATCTCTCTTCCACCAATTCCACCTGGATCAATTCCAAGGAACTGAAAGGCAAAACCGCCCTCCATTACGGCGACCGGCTGCTGTTGGGAGAAACTATACTGCGGTTTTTTCTGGAAGAAGCGGCGGAGAAGAAATAACTCCATCAGTCCCTTTCATCCAGGTGATGCTTGATGACGAAGCCCGAGGCCGTGAACACGGTCTCCTCGGCAATGTTGGTGGTGACGTCCGCTATCTTCTCCAGGTTGTTGGCGATACGCAGCAGGTGGAGGGCCCGTTCGATGGTCTGCGGCTCGGCGGCCATGACCCCCGCCAGTTCCTCCCAGAGGTGATCACGGCGCCGGTCGATGCCTGAGTCCCGGGCGCACACGTTCTTGGCGAGCGCGGCGTCCTCATTGATGAAGGATTGGATGCCGTCCTTGACCATGCGCATGGTCTCCTCGGCCATTACCAGTATCTCCAGCCGGCTGGCCAGAGCCGCCGGGTGGCCGATCAACACCAATGCGCTTTCGGCGATGTTAACCGCTCCGTCCGCCATGCGTTCCAGGTCGCTCGTCATTTTGGACATCATGACCGTGAGGCGCA
Organism: uncultured Spirochaetaceae bacterium; assembly: GCA_964419695.1. Lineage (GTDB taxonomy): Bacteria > Spirochaetota > Spirochaetia > SZUA-6 > RPPD01 > JAFGSW01. Next base: position 958 of record CAYQRT010000391.1, read on the forward strand.
GGTCCTTGGCCTCCGGATGAAAAAGGGCGAGAATATTGAGGCAGAGCCCGTCGATCCGTATCTCCAGGGAGTTGACCTCCCGTTCATCCTCGCCGATCACCCGCTCCAGCGCGATACGGTCATTGTCCTGCAGGCCCCGGCGGCAGTCGGCCAGCATCTGTTCCACGATATTCGCCTGCCGGATGAGCGTTTCCCTCATTTCGGTCATTTTGTCGATCAGCATTTTTCTGCGCTCCTTTTCTCAGCCCAGTCGCCCGGTCAGGTATTTCTCGGTTTCCTCATGCCGCGGATTGGTAAAGACGTGTTCCGTGGGCCCGGTTTCCAGGAGTTCTCCCAGGTACATGAAGGAAGTATAATCCGAGATGCGTCCCGCCTGCCCCAGGTTGTGCGTGACAATGATGATGGTGACCTCTTTCTTCAACTCCACCAGGAGTTCCTCGATCTTGGTCATGGCCACCGGGTCCAGGGCCGAGGTGGGTTCGTCCAGGAGAAGGACGTCCGGCTGAAGGGCCAGCGACCGGGCGATGCAGAGGCGCTGCTGCTGCCCGCCGGAGAGAAACGTGCCGCGCTTGTGCAGGCTGTCGCGCACCTCCCCCCAGAGACCGGCCATCTCAAGCGAAGACTCCACGATCCGGTCCGCCTCCGTCTTGGAGAGGCGTATGCCGTTCAGTTTGTAGCCCGCAATGACATTGTCATAAATATTCATGGTGGGAAAGGGATTGGGCCGCTGGAACACCATGCCCACCCGGCGCCGGACCAGGATGGGATCGAGGGAGAACAGGTTTACGTCGTGCAGAAAGACCTTTCCCGTTACCTTGACATCCGGGTTAAGTTCATGAATGCGGTTGAGACAGCGCAGCAGGGTCGTCTTGCCGCACCCGGACGGCCCCATGATGGAGCTGATCCTGTGGTTGGCGAAGCCCAGGGAGACGTTCTTCAGCGCGTGGGTCGCGCCGTACCAGACTGAAAGGTCCTGCGTCGTTACAATCGTATCTTCCATCGCCTTACCACCACCCGTACGAGAATATTGAGAAGAAGGATAAACATCACCAGCACGAAAGAGGCGCCCCAGGCGATGTTCTGCAGGTCTTCGTAGGGACTCATCGAATAATTGAAAATCAAGAGCGGCATACTGTCCGCCGGCTTGAGCAGGTCGACATTGAAGTAATAATTACCGAAGACGGTAAACAGCAGGGGCGCGGTCTCCCCCGCTATACGAGCCACGCCCAAAAGGACTCCGGAAGCGATGCCGGAAAGCGAGGCGGGCAGCACCACCTTGAGGATGGTCCGGTACCGGGGCGCGCCCAGGGCCACGGCCGCCTCCTTGAGACTAGGCGGAATAAGGAGCACCGTCTCCTCGGTGGACTTGACCACCGCGGGCAGCATCATGATGGCCAGGGTCAGACTGCCCGCTAAAATACTGAAGGTGATTTCGGACCCGGTGAGCCGGGCCAGGGGCAGGACGAACCAGGCGTATCCCACCAGCCCCAGCACGATGGACGGCACGCCCTGGATCATGTTCACCGCCCAGCGTACGAATCCCGCCAGGCGCGAGACGCGTTTCTCCGCCAGGAACACGCCGCCGGCCACGCCCACGGGCACGGCCACCAAGGCCGCTACCAGAATGAGAAGCGCGCTGCCGGTAAGGGCGTTCAGGATGCCGCCCCCGGGTTCACCGGTGGGCCGGGAGCCGTTTATAAAAAATCCGGGGCTTAAGACCGCCAGCCCCTTATAGGCGATGAAACCCAAAATAATCACCAGGGGCAGGACCGCGGCCACGGAAAACACCACGATGAGAATCCTAAAGCCCGAGTTTTTTACATTCCTGAACAGCAGGGATTGTTCCCTCATTTTCTCCCCCTCACCGACATCTTCCTGACC
>CAYQRT010000392.1:0-2819 GCA_964419695.1 uncultured Spirochaetaceae bacterium
GCAACCCGGCCACCATCGCCGACAACGTCGGCGACAACGTGGGCGACGTGGCGGGCATGGGCGCCGACCTCTATGAAAGCTATGTCGGCTCCATCGTGGCCACCATGGCCCTGGGCGCCGCGGCCACCGTCCCGCTGGTGGAATCAAACCTGTTGAGCGACCTGTCCGCCCTTCTTTACATCCAACTGCCCGGCTTCATCGCCGTCATCGGCGTCATCGCCTCCATCCTGGGCACGTTCATCGTCCGGGCCAAAGACGACGCCTCCCAGAAAACGCTCCTGGGCGCGCTGCGGCGCGGCGTTTATTCGTCCACCGCCATCATCGCAGTGGCCTGCATCGCCATCATCGCCCTGCTTCTGCCCGATCGGCTGGGCCTGATCGGCTCCATCCTCACCGGGCTGGTGGCCGGCAACATCATCGCTTTCTTCACCGAGTATTACACCTCGGATAATTATAAGCCCACCCAAACACTGGCCAAAAGCGCGCTCACCGGTCCGGGCACCGTCATCATCTCCGGTCTTTCGCTGGGCATGCTTTCTACAGCCGTACCGGTCCTGACCGTGGTCTTCGGCACCCTGGGCGCTTTCGCCTTTTCCGGCGGCTTCAACCCGGGCGGCACGCTCTGGGGCCTTTACGGCATCGGCCTGGCCGCCGTGGGCATGCTCTCAACGCTGGGCATCACCCTGGCCACCGACGCCTACGGTCCCATCGCGGACAACGCCGGCGGCATCGCGGAGATGACGCACATGGACCCCAAGGTGCGCAAACGCACCGACGCCCTGGATTCGCTCGGCAACACCACCGCCGCCACCGGCAAGGGCTTTGCCATCGGTTCGGCCGCGCTTACCGCGCTTGCCCTTTTGGCCGAATACGGCGACAAGATATCCATTTTCCGCGGCATCACCTTCGACAGCATCGTCGCCAACATCCTCGCGCCGAACGTACTCGTCGGCGTCTTCCTCGGCGTGGTGCTTGTCTTCGTATTTTCTTCCCTCTCCATGGGCGCCGTGGGTCGGGCCGCGCACGCCATGGTGGACGAAGTACGCCGCCAGTTCAAGGAAAAGCCCGGCATTCTTCAGGGCACGGAAAAACCCGACTACGCGCGCTGCGTTCAGATTTCCACCGTGGGCGCCCAGCGGGAAATGATCGCCCCTTCGCTTTTGGCCATCTGCACGCCGATCGTGGTCGGCATCCTCTTCGGACCCTTGACCGTACTGGCGCTTCTGGCCGGGGCCACCTGCGCCGGGTTCGTACTGGCGGTCATGATGGCCAATGCGGGCGGCGCCTGGGACAATGCCAAAAAATACATTGAGGCCGGCAACCTGGGCGGCAAAGGCTCCGACCCGCACAAGGCGGCCGTGGTGGGCGACACCGTGGGCGATCCCTTCAAGGACACTTCGGGTCCCTGCATCAACATCCTCATCAAGCTCATGAGCATGGTGAGCATCGTGTTCGTGGGCACCTGCATCGCGATCAACGACCAGTTCGCGCAGCTTTTGAAAAGTATTTTTGGATTATAGGAATTAATTACAGCCGTTGCCACCCCCGGGGTCGAGACTCCGGGGGTTTTTTTACGGCTAGAATAAAGCGGGCGATTAAGACGGTCTGGTCAAAGCTTTACTTTTTTTGCTTTCTTTTTCGTAATAGCCTATACTATATCTGCAATACAAAATCTCTTGATACTGCTCACGTGCCACAGGAGGCAATATGAAAAAAACAATTCTCGTCATAGCCGCCGCAGCGTCACTCATAGCATCATGCGCCATGCTGGCGTCGTCCGTGTATGTCAACAATCCGGGCCGGCACAAAGTGTCGCTCAAGGGCACATCGCTGGCCATTCTGCCGTTTGAGATCAAGTACCAGTCGTCCCGGCTGGCGATTGATCTTCGCAATGTAAAAATTACGATCAATGGGCAGGAAGCGATTATTCAGAACAAATACATTGTCAAGGATACCAGTGACGACATTGGAGAATTCGGCGTACTGGATCTGAATATTCTTGAAAAGGAGAAGGTCTCCCGGGATAAAATCTCTCTGGCCGTCACACGGGCATTGCTGGACGCGGCCGAACAAAAAACACAATATCAAATTGCCTTTATGCGGGGTCTCAGTTTTGGCGAATTCGGCTGGTTGACGAGCGGGCCGATGAAGAAAAACGAACAGACACAGCAGTTGGAATTTGATCCCGCTTATGTTCCCGAGTCCTTCTTTTCAAAGGTTGAGATCGTAGAGCCGGAGGAAAAGGATAAGCTGGCCGGATTTGATTATATTCTCAGCGGTTCTTTTAATATCGATAACGAATTGATTCAGATAATCACAGGGCGGCCGCCAAGATCGATGGATGATCCCATCGTCATACCGGGAGAGTATTATATTCGGCTGGTGCCCAATCTGGATTTAGCAATTATGGACAATAGGACGGGCCAGGAAGTCATTAAGGATACGGACATCAATAATTCAAAATATCCCATGAAGATGGATTTCAACCCGTACAAAAAACTCCCCATTAAGGCGAGAGACGGGGCCGCCTACGCCAGGTTCATGGCTGCGGATAAAGCCGCGGAATTCGTCGCCGAGCATCTGCAGGGCAATCTGGAACACTATTATCAATTGTTCCTTCCCTATACAGTAGTAACAACAGAACCGGCCCCTGAAGAATAGTGCAGCATTCAAACGCTGTTGACGCACAAAAAGACGGAACGTTGAAAGACGTTCCGCCCTCCTCTTGAGCACCTCCACATTAAAAAAATACATTCAAGACAGTTACGTACATAGGGTTTATCATTTCCTGCCTCCGTCCCCATGCGTTCACCGCTCCG
>CAYQRT010000393.1:0-2799 GCA_964419695.1 uncultured Spirochaetaceae bacterium
CGTTAACCTAACCGGGGGCGCGGGTTTGGTCAAGCGCGGAAAAATCGCCGGGCCTTCCCGCCGCCGCGGCTGCGCCTGGTTGACGCGCCGCGTCCGGTCTTCCGGGCGGGGCACGGTTGACTTTTCCCGGTTACCTCATATAGCTTGTACCAAGGACTCTCCCGGCATTGAGTGGGAAGAGTACGCCATTCCCGTCAATCGTGGCTACGGCCAGGTCGATGGGCGGTACAAGGAGTTGATCATGAAGATGTCCCGGCAGGAGATCGACCAGAAAGCCCGTGGGGTGCTGCGGGCGCGCGGCCCGGTCGTCTACAACACGACCGGCATGGCCCCGCCCGCCGGGGCGCCGGTCCGGGGGCCTTACGTCACCGCGCCGCAGTTGGCGCGGGCGCGTGCCCTGGCCGGGGAGAAACTGGCCTATCTGGCGGACAGCCGCGACCCGGAGAAGACTGAAAATCCGGAAGCCTTCCTGGACCTGCGGGACGGCGGCACCGACCGGGCCGGCCTGGCGGGCCGGCCGGTCATGACCGGCTGGCTCGATTACTCAGCCCGGGTGCTTTCCGACCAGGCCTTTCTGGAAGGTCTTGTACAGGCGGGAGAGAAGATCCGGAAGGACCACGCCGCCCTGGTGGTGATAGGCATCGGCGGATCCTATACCGACACCGAAGGCGTGATCAGCGCTCTCAATCCCTCCGGCACGCCCATCGCCTTCCATTATCTGGGACAGCACCTGTCCGCCGGGGCTTACGCGAATTTCTTCCGGGAGATGGAACGCCTGCCGGGCCGGGCGGCGGTCAACATCATTTCCAAATCAGGCACCACGGTGGAGCCGGCCCTGGCGGCGCGCATCGTGCTGGAAAAACTGCGGGCCCTGGGAAAGCTGGGAGCTGTTTTTGCCACCACCGATCCGGTCAAGGGCGCCCTGCGGGAAACGATCGTGTCCGCGGGATACAATCCGCCCGCCTATATCACGGCCGCGGTGGCCCGGGAATTCCATATCGGTGAGGACATCGGCGGACGTTTTTCCTGCATTACGCCGGTGGGGCTCTTCCCGTATGCCGTGGCCGGGGTGGACGTGGTCGAATTCCTTCTCGGCTACCATTACGCGGTGACCGAGGCCCGGAACACGGGCCTGGAACAGGCGGCCTGCCGTTGGGCGGCCGCGGAGAACGGGGCCGCCCAAGTGGTCCTGGCTTACAATCTCACCTCGTTGCGCGGTAAAATGCTCGCCTTCCGCCAATTGTGGCCGGAGAGTACGGGCAAGGCCGGGCAGGGCCTGAACGTCATGGAGGAATTCTATACGTCGGACGCGCATTCCAATGGCCAGCTTATCAAATCCGGGCCGCGCACCATGATGGAGATCTTTCATTTCGTCGACGACGCCGGAACGGACTTCCCCGTCCCGCGCGTCCCGGAGGACCGCGACAAACTCAACGCCGTAGCGGGCACATTCTCCCTCCAGCGCATCAACAACATGTTCATGGGCGCCCTGCTCCTGGACCACCACCGGTCGGGCGTGCCGGTGACCGCCGTGCGCCTGCCCGCGGTCACGGCCTTCCATCTGGGCATGCTCACCGGCAGCGAACACCTGGCGTGCGCCCTTTTCGGCCTGATGAGCGGTATCAACCCGGTCAACCAGCCCGGCGTGCAGGGCTACAAGGAGATCGCCTTCGGTTTGCTGGGGCTCAAGGGCAAGGACGTGCAGGAACAGGCAATGCGGGACCTGAAGGATTTCGGCCTTCAGTAAATGGAATTCATGCTCTATTTGGTCGGCCCAATAGTCTTGAGCAGTTTACGGGCCTGGGTGCCGAATGAGTCGAAGGGCGGGGTGTTGATGACCTGTTTGAGGTAGACGGCCGCTTTGGCGTTGTCCTTGAGCGCGATATAGTTCTTGCCCAGATAAAGCAGGGCGGACTTGTAACTTGAGTTGTGGGGCGCCTTGGCAATGAAGGATTTATAGCAGGTATTCGATTGCGGCAGGTTCCCGACGGCCGCGTAGCATTGGCCCAGCTGGAACAGGGCGTCGTCGAGGTAATGCCGCCATGTTTCCCGTTTCAACCGGGGCATCTTGATAATCGATTCGAAGATGGTTATGGCCTCCGGCAGGCTGTTGGCGGAGATGGCGGAAAGCCCGTCATAAAACCGCTGTTCAACGTTGTCGTCCGCTGGATCGGTTTCCCGGGAAGCGCGGCTCGCGGCGGCGGCGCGATCTGGGGCCGCTTCTTCCCGCATGGCCGTGTCGGAAGTCGCGGTCCGGGCAAGCAGACTGTTGATGGCGACAATCAGTTTTTTATAATCAACCGGCAGCGCCACGGCGGCATTAATGTTGTAGGCCCGCGCCTGTTTCAAGTCCAGCAGGTCGCGCTGTTCGTGGAGCACGATAATGGGTATCTGGTCGAACGTGGAACGAATCTTGCTGATCGCATCAACGCCGTTCAGGGTACGCAGGGAAATGTTGACGATGACCAGGTCGATGCTTTCACTTTTAATTTTACGGACGGCCTCCACGCCGCCCATGGCCTCAAGAGCCCGGTATTGACTTTCCAGCCCCTTTTTCCAGGTATGGATAAGCGGACTGGTGTTATCGATGATCAATATGGTTGCGGGCATCCGGAATACCTTTCAGCATCTATTATCGTAAATTTTCGGGAAAAAACCAAATTTAAACGCCTATTTATTGGTAAGTGCCCCGAAGATTGCGACGGTCGGATAATCCGTGGTTTACCACGGAAACACCCGTAAAATAGTGGCGGGCGTGACTGAATTCCACTCACACCCCGGTCATGGTCCGTGATATGC
>CAYQRT010000394.1:0-2786 GCA_964419695.1 uncultured Spirochaetaceae bacterium
AGTTGATTCATTTTTGTAACATCAGCTGTACCTTGTACTAACACTACTTCCATTTTATTACTTCTTAAATATAAATAATTTTAATACTATATATCCTATTATAGTTATAATAACTCCTACCCAAAGCCACAAGGCAATTTTGTATATAGTAGGAATATATTTAACAGGTTGAGGAGTTACTGTAATTTTCTCATATTCACTCTTCCAATGATAAGCTTCTTTTATAGCATTATCCAGACGAATTTCAAGTTCACTCTTTTTCTGAACAAGCTTAAGCTTTATTGATCTATGGTCAAACCAAGCCAGTGCATAAGCAAATTCTGTTTCTGCCTTTGCAGTATCTGGAACATAAGTTACAGGAGGTTCCGGACATGGGATTATAACTGAATCTATTTGTAAGTCTCCAGGAATAGTAACTGTAATTATAGTATCTTTATATACTATACTATCCTTCACCTGTACTATCTTAATAGTATCAGTACCAGGTGGAAACTTCTCAAGGCATCTCTTTTGAGTTACACAAGACGTTCCTAATAGTACAATCAATAATAAATAAATTAATTTATTCATCTACTTCTGGTTCTTTAAACTCTTCCAACATTTCACTGACAGTTATAATAGCTCCTTCTAACTTCTGCCATAGCTGAGTGTATTCATCCAGTCTATCTTCAAGCTTCTCCTTCTGATCAAGGAAAACTTTCAACTTTTCTTCAAGATACTCCTTTGATAACTTCTCTACTTTTTTTGTCATTTTATACAGGTACCTGTTCAGATACAAATTTTGTAATTAACTTAAAAGCAATACCAGCAAATACTAACCATTCCTTTCCAGGAAATTCAGGTGCTAGTTCTAGAATACCAGATATTAGGAGACCTATATCTGCAATCAATTTAAGAGTCTTAGGAGTTATCTTTCTATAATTCTCAGGATGTAATGTGTAATTACTTTGTAGTATCTGCATAATATTATAAATTTAAATGTTTTTCTATCTTTGATATTCTTGCCTCATGTTTTAGTAAAGAATTTTTAATGGTATCAATATTACTTTTATTCTGATCTGCTATCAAATGAAGAGCCTTTAAATCAGTTTTCATTTCTTTAATATCCAGATGAATTGACTTTAATTCTAACTTAAAATCATCTAACATACTCTTTACAGCATCACATATAAGCTTAGCATGAAGATCATAAGTATCGGAAATATACTGTTTTGTAACTTCATCCTGACGATCAAATAACCTTTTTATAAAAGCTTGGTCATCAATATTAAGGGACATACCTTCAAGAGTTTTCTTGCTTAATGGGATATTGTCATAGTTTTTCATTAAAAATATTGTTAAGGTAAGACATATGGAAGATCATCAAATAAAAGTATTCCAAGTGCAAATCCTATACTTACGGTTTCACCGGTTTCTGACTTTGCTCTGACAAATAATCTACGATTGCAAGGTAATACCAAAGAAGTTAGTTTATATGGGAGTGGATCTAAAACAGTAGCAGACCCACAAACTAATTCAGTAGATATTTTATATTGTGTAGCCCCCTGTATACCTGATTCTATAGGATACCAAAAACAAGCTCCACCATCATCAGTAAATTCTACTCTTGCTCCACCAGAAGTTAAACTTACATTAAAATAATCTGCATCAGAATTAACAACATAATAAACAGTATAATCATTTAATTCAGCAGGTAAAGCTCCTGCACCTGCAGTAAAAACAATTTTATCTCCATCAGAGAGTCCATGACCAATACAGTCCACCTGATCTTCTACTGTACCTCCAGTAAAAGTAAAAGTACAAGCTATACTAGAATTTATAGCACTATAAAGAAACTCTACTATGCTAATTTTATCAGCTACTGATACAGATACAGTATACATTTTATTTAGAGTAAAGAAACTTGTTGAGAGTCCTCCACCTATAACTGTACCATCAGTAAGCATTAATTCAGTACCCCAGGCATCATCACCTCCAACAACAGTAAATCTAACAGGAGCATCTTCAGTCATTGTATTATCAACGTTACCATATATGATCTGAGAGTTGTAGAACTGCCTTTTTAGAATAGCAGTATCTGCTGTTAAATCATTTAGTTGACTTCTATATATCAGTCCCTCCTGATTTTTTCTATAAGCAGTGTTTGTTGACATAATATTTATTTATTTAAAATTACAAAGTTAATCATTCTATATCATATTTCCAAATTTATTATCTAATAGTTTTTAATATACAACCTACTATTTTTCGGTAGGAGTTCTTTTAGTAAGAACTACTTGTATGTCATTTATTACATTTATATAATGCTTAATAGCGTAGGCTCTCATCTCATCATTCCGTGAAGCCCACTCAGGAACTAGATCATATCCATAAGTAAAATCAAAATCGCTTTGAATTCCATAATGATCTAATCTATTCATATCTCTCCACTGTTTATTAAAGTAAAGAAATGATGCTTCACTAATAGCTCTCTTGTGAGTAGGATCCTGCCAACATCTCATAGACGAATAATACGGAGCAATAATTTTAATTTTACCATTAGGTTTTAAGATTCTGTACACTTCATCCATAAATTTAATCAAGTCACTTGTATGTTCTACATAATGACTACAAATAATTTCTTCTGCTGATTCAGATTCAATATCCCAGGGAAACCATTCCAAGTCCATAACAGCATCCGCTGCCTCGGTCTTAATAAGATCAATACCAAAAAATCCTTCTATCTTAGTCTGACCACATGCCAAATTAAGACGTAGTTCATTAATTAATTTTTTCTTCTCCATTTT
>CAYQRT010000395.1:0-2786 GCA_964419695.1 uncultured Spirochaetaceae bacterium
ACGCTCCATTCGCGGCGGTCTTCGTCGTAGAAGGAAAAGGCCCTTTTATTAAGAATAAATTCCGCCTGTTTCTGCCTGCCGGGCTTAATGTCTAATTTTCTGAACCCTTTCAGCTCTTTGACCGGGCGCTCCGGGCCGGTCTTTTTGGCGTCGTCGTTCCGCTCCCTTTCGGCTTTCTTTTCATTGAATATTTTACCGAAATCCGAAACTCGTTCTTTTTCATTTCCCTTGCCGGCAAGCGCCGCGTTTCCGTCACGGACGATCGGCACGGTGCCGCCGGCCGGGACCGTCATCTCGGGATTGGATACAAAGTCCTTGAGCAGCGGATTATTCTGGGAAAGGGGCAGGATGGACACTGAGAACCTCCGTCCGAACCGACCCGCCCCTGGCGGGGTCCCGGTTCATGACGGCTTGACTGCAGCGTGTGGTGGGGAGCTCTCTTAGCGCCAGAGTCGGTCGACTTCGGCGGCGCGTTCCGGCGTCATCAAGGAGATCCAGTACGGTACGATCGACTGCTCGTTTTCCTTAACCGCCAAATCTTCGGTGACACGGAGGATTTCCACAACTTCCTCCAGGTCCATCTCGCGCATGATTTTCACCGCGTTTTCCGGAGGCATGCTCCGAAACTGCAGCGACTTCTGCTCAAGCCGTCTACTTCTATCATCGAGCGAAATCGTGTCGGCTTTGAGCGATTTTTCTTCATCAGTCAAGGATTTTTCCCGGTCCGTCAGTATCTCTTCCTTCTGAACGACCGCGGATTCCCTGGCGTTCAGGTCCTTTTCGCGCAGGGAAAGTTCCTCTTCCCACATAAGCAGGGCGTCCTGGTTCTTTTTTTCGCGTTGATGCACCAATAAAAGCGGGTCTTCCGTATCCACGGTCGCGGGAGCGGGAATCCCGAACAGACGGTAGAAGGGGGAGAGGATGGAGCGGGCGTCGAAGACGCCCATGCCAGAAAAAATAACAAATCCCAATATAACGAGAAAGACGATAATGAGGAGCAGCACCAGCATACGCAGCCCCACGGGAATCGTCGAATATTCAGCCATTATCCCCTCCTTGACGCTTACGACACGAGGCCGGCCCGGATCAGGCTTGAGTTGTTCACCTCATCCGCGGTGTTGAATTCCTCGCGCCGGGCCGCGCGGTAATACTCGGCGGCGCGCCGTTCCTTCAGTTTTTCAAGCACCTTCCTCTTTTTGGCCGCTTCCAGGTAGTCGCTCTGGATACGCACCCGTTCCTGGTGCCGTATGACAAGGTCGGCCCGGTGCTCCTCCTTCTCCTGCCTGAGCCGTGCCATGTAGAGTTCGGAGGCCATGAGCCCGATCACGTCAAGGTCGCCCTGACCCGCCCGGCGCTCGTCAAACCCGGCCAGCAGGGTGCGGTCACATTCGCGAATCGCATTTTCCAGAAGCAGGCAACGGCCGGTGATATCGGCCAGCTTCATTTCCCATTCATGCTCCTGGTGGCGGCGGAGCGTGAGCAGTTGTTCAAGCCTGAAGCGGAACCGTTTCATCCTCTTCCTCCGTCGCGTTATCCGCCGTTTCCGGTTCGCTCGGCAGCGGAACCTCGACTCCGGCGATACGTCCCAGCGCGGCCCATGTTTGGGCCAGGCTGGATTTTTCCGTGATGTCCTGTTTGAGAAAGGCATTAATCTCCGCTATCTTTTCCATGGCTTCGTCAATCTCGGCATTGGAACCCTTGACGTAGGCGCCCACGTTGATCAGGTCTTCCGCCTCCGCGTACACGGCGAGCATGCGCTTGACGTAATCCACCGCCTGCTTGAGTTCCGGACCGGTGACCGCCCCGGCCAGGCGGGAGATTGACTGCAGTATGTCCACGGCCGGATAATGCACCCGGGCGGCCAGTTTGCGGGCCAGGACGATGTGCCCGTCCAGGGTGCCGCGCACCGTGTCCGAGATGGGTTCGTCCATGTCGTCGCCCTCCACCAAAATGGTGTAGAATCCGGTAATGGTGCCCTTAGGCGAGGTGCCGCAGCGTTCCAGCAGCATGGGGATCTGGGCGAAGACCGACGGTGTGTACCCGCGGTTGGCGGGCGGCTCGCCGATGGCCAGGCCGATTTCACGCTGGGCCCGGGCGAAGCGCGTCACCGAATCAAACATCAGCATGACGTCCCGGCCCCGGTCGCGGAAGTACTCCGCGATGGCGGTGGCCACGTAGGCGCCGCGGATACGGGCCAGGGGCGGTTTGTTGGAGCCGGCCACCACGATGACCGAGCGGGACAATCCCTCTTCCCCCAGGTCGTTTTCAATAAAGTCACGCACTTCGCGGCCGCGCTCGCCCACCAGGGCGATCACGTTGACGTCGGCCGCGGTGTTGCGCGCGATCATGCCCAGCAGGGTGGATTTCCCCACGCCCGATCCGGAGAAGATGCCCAGGCGCTGTCCCTTACCCGTGGTGAGGAGCCCGTCCAGAGACCGGACGCCCGTGGCCAGCGGTTCGGTGATGCGCTTGCGCCTTAAGACGTCGGGCGGCATGTTGAACACCGAGTACCACTCGGTGGAACCCACGTCGCCCTTGCCGTCCATGGGTTTGCCCAGGTAGTCGAGCACCCGGCCCTTGAGCTTTTCCGACACCGGGATAGACAGCGCTTCGCCCATGGCAATGACGATGTTGCCCACCTCGATGCCTTCCACTTCGTCGAAGGCCATGAGCTGGACGGTTTTACCGCGCAGGCCGACCACCTCGGCCCAGACCGTTCCCCGCCCCTGGGGCACGAGGATCTGGCAGAGTTCCCCCACCACCGCGTGCGGGCCGTGGCTCTCAAT
>CAYQRT010000396.1:0-2318 GCA_964419695.1 uncultured Spirochaetaceae bacterium
CCCCAACCTGATGAACATGGAGGGGGTCAAGGGCTTCGAATATATTACCTTCGAACAGGGCAATGCCGACGCCGCACCGGCCCACTGCTGCGTCCTGCCCTTCACGCGTAACCTGTATGACACCATGGACTTCACGCCCATGAACTTTTCCGGTATCCCGGGCATAGAGCGCCGCACCACGGCCGCGTTCGAACTGGCGACGGCGGTGGTTTTCATTGCCGGCATCCAGCATTTTGCCGAAATTCCCGCCGGCATGGCCGGAGTGCCCGGGGAAGTAAAGCGGTTTCTGCAAGACCTGCCCGCGGCCTGGGAGGAAATGAAATTCATCGACGGCTACCCGGGTGAATGGGTGACGCTCGCCCGGCGGGGAGGCGGAACATGGTACCTGGCCGGCCTGAACGGCGGAGCATCCGAAAAAACGGCGACGTTCAAACTGCCGTTTCTCAAGGCGCAAAAGTCCGGTTTGTTGTTCGGCGACGGGAAAGCACCGGGATCGTTCGAAATTAAAACCGTTCCCTTGTCTCCCACCGGGGAAACGGCCATCACCCTCAAGCCGTACGGAGGATTCGTGCTGGTCCTGTAAATCGGCCGCTGCAGACTTGCATTGACCTCGATCCCCGCGTATATTTTTTTCATGATACCAATGTAAAGGACGGTTCCCATCAATGAAAATCACCAATGCCCGGGTTGTTATCACCTGTCCCGGCCGTAACTTCGTCACCCTGATCGTGGAGACAGACTCAGGCATTACCGGGCTGGGGGACGCCACCCTTAACGGCCGGGAAAAGGCGGTCGTAAGCTGCCTGGAGGATTACTGCCTTCCCGCCCTGATCGGCCGGGATCCGGCCGATATCGAAGACATCTGGCATTATTTTTACAAAGGCGTCTACTGGAAACGCGGCGCCGTCACCATGACCGCTTTGTCCGGTATAGACATGGCGCTGTGGGACATCAAAGGCAAGGCGTTGAATACGCCGGTCTACAATCTGCTGGGCGGGAAAAGCCGCGATCGCGTACTGGTCTACGCTCACGTCAATGGCAAGGATATTGAGGAGGCGGTGGAGAACGTGGGGCGCGCCGTTGAAAGGGGCTACCGGGCCGTCCGCATCCAGTCCGGCATTCCCGGCATCGATCATGCCTACGGGGTTCCGCTGGGCGACCGGCCCTATGAACCGGCGGAGAAAGGCCTTCCCCGGGAATATTTCTGGGACACCTCCCTGTATCTCAATTTCATCCCCCGGCTGTTCCGGCGCGTCCGCGAGACATACGGGGACGAGCTCCATCTCCTCCACGACGTTCATCACCGCTGTACGCCCATTGAAGCCGCCCGCCTGGGTCGGGAGCTGGAACCCTATCACCCCTTCTGGATCGAGGACCCGGTTTCCGGAGAACTGCAGGAAGGGTTGCGCCTGCTCCGCGCCCATTCAACCGTGCCGGTGGCCGTCGGTGAAGTGTTCAATTCGGTGTACGACTACACCACTCTTGTCACTGATCAGCTCATCGACTACATCCGTATGCCCCCGGGACACGGGGGCGGCATCACACACCTTATGAAAGTAGCCGCGTTGGCCTCGGTCTACCACATTCAAACCGGGTTCCACGGGGCCACCGACCTCTCCCCGGTCAGCCTGGCGGCCTCGCTGCACCTTGACACCGCCGTCAACAATTTCGGCATCCAGGAACACATGCCGCACCAGGATCCGGTTTATGAAATTTTCACGCCGCCCTACTCTTTCCGAGACGGCTTTCTGCGCCTGGAAGACCGTCCCGGCCTGGGGGTCGGGTTCAATGAGGAAAAAGCCGGGCAGTACCCGTACCAGACCGCCTGCCTCCCGGTAAACCGGAAAAGCGACGGCACCCTGTACTACTGGTGAACGCATCACTCCCTTCGGGCGGTGAACGGGTCCTGTAACAAAGCGCCCCGTGGGGGGGCGTGGCTGCCTTAAAAATCACCTCAAGGCCGGTACGCGGACAGTTGACCAGGAGTGCGCCGGCAGGATGGCGTACATCCAGTAGTCACCCACGTTGATTTTCAGCTTGGTCGGCTTATCGGTGTCATTTTCCAGCACCGCCACCACCTCTCCGTTCGGGTTGATGAAGACGGCCCGATTGGTGAATTCTCCCCCGGCGGGAAGGTAATGCGCGTCCTCTTCTACAAAAGAGGCTACGTGTCGGAAGGCGTAATACATGGGCGTATACCGGACCGATTTCGTCGCTCGGTCCACCACCACCGCCGCGTTCTGGGGCCAGGGCCGCTTGCTGTCGATGCTTTTTCCTTCCTCGTCCAGCACCATGTTCCATAACATATACGAACCCAC
>CAYQRT010000396.1:2328-2765 GCA_964419695.1 uncultured Spirochaetaceae bacterium
GATCTTCTTCCAGGTATAACTCCCGTAGGTCCAGTCGTTCTGCGGGCGGTCGGGATTGAACACCTCGGGTTTCCAGTGCCAGTTTCCGCAGTCCGTCTCGGTCTGCATGATCAGCTTGTCTGGAAATTTCTCGCGGGTCTCAGCCACTTCCTTGAGCCCGTCCCACTGGTATCCGATGATCGAAACGTAGTCCGACGTTTTCTTGTCCGTCATGATCCGTCCCGGGTACGCGTTAAAATTGCCGTCCTGTATCGTGCCCAGCATGATGTCGGCGCGCAGGTTCCGTTCGGCAAAGGTGGGTCCCAAATAGTCCCTTATGAAGGTCTGCATCTGATTCGCCCGCCAGAAGCAGCTGGGGTAGTTGGTCCTCAGAGCGGGCTCGTTCTGCACGGCCACGGCGTAGAGATTGACCCCCTCCCGGCGGTATTCCTCGATGA
>CAYQRT010000397.1:0-2744 GCA_964419695.1 uncultured Spirochaetaceae bacterium
CCACGCCGAGGGGACCTTGCAGTACACCACGCTCTTCTTCATTCCCAAGAAGGCCCCGTTCGACCTCTTCTATATGGATTACAAGCCGGGCGTCAAGCTTTACGTCAAGCGGGTGTTCATCACGGACGATGAAAAGGACCTGCTGCCCCCCTACCTGCGCTTCATCAAGGGCGTCATTGATTCGGACGACCTGCCCCTCAACGTGAGCCGGGAGATACTGCAGAAGAACAAGGTGATGGTGAACATCCGCGCCGCTTCGGTCAAGAAAATCCTCTCCGAACTCGTCACCCTCTCCCTGGACAAGGCCGCATACGCCGCGTTTTACAACGAATTCCGCAAGCCGATCAAAGAGGGACTGTATCAGGATTTTGCGAATCGCGACACGTTGCTGGAGTTGGTGCGTTTCAAATCCTCCAAGGAAGACGGGCTGGTCGGTTTTTCGGACTACAAGCTGCGCATGAAGCCGGACCAGAAGGTCATCTACTACGTGACCGGGGAGAACGAGGACACGCTGCGCCACTCCCCGCTTCTGGAGATGTACCGGGAAAAAGACATCGAGGTCCTCATCATGGACGACGAGATCGACGAGATTGTCATTCCGGCCGTCATGAAATACAAGGACATCGAACTCAAGGCGGTCAACCGCAGTGACGCTGCCGAGGGGCTCAAATCCGAGGACGATAAAAAGTCCGAAAAGTCGATCGAGCCGGTGGTCAAGCGCATGCAGAAGATCCTCAAGGACGAGGTCAAGGAGGTCAAGGCCAGCTCGCGCCTCTCCGATTCGCCCTCCTGCATCGTGGTGGATTCCCAGGACCCCACCATCCAGATGCAGCACCTGCTGAAATCCATGGGACAGAAGGACGTGCCGGAGTTCAAGCCCATCCTGGAGATCAATCCCCGGCACGCGATCGTGGCCAAACTGGAAACGGTTACAGACGACTCGGTCTTCGAGGACGTGACCCGCCTGCTCCTGGAGCAGGCCATGCTCATTGAGGGCGTGGCACTCAAGAATCCGGGCGAGTTCACCAAGCGCCTCAATCGGGTGCTGGAGCGGGGACTGTAGGGCCAGGACGCGGCCGGCGCTCCGCCTGAGCACCGGCCGCTGCCGCGGATCCAGGGAGCATTCCGTCAAGGGTCAATGGGATGACCCCTGACGGACGCGTGGTTTCCGCTCTTGCTTTTTGGCGCGGCGAGAGTACATTGGAGGGAACGGTCCGGTACACGGTCCGGGCCCCATCCCCCCGGGACTGGGGGCGCCGCAGGGAGGTTCCGCTTTGGCGTTGGAACGCGATTATCTCAAATTGAACGACGTGGTGGCCGCGCTGGAGCGGCTGGTGGAGCTGATGGATCTGGTCCTGGCCGGCCACCAGAAACGGGTCTCATATCTGGCCCGCGCCTTGGCCGGCGAGCTCGGACTGAATGAGGACGCGGCCGACGGCGTGTACGTGTCGGCCCGACTCCATGACATCGGCGAGCTCAACCTGCCGGCCGATCTTTTAAATAAGCCGGGCGACTTGGACGAGGAGGAGATCAGCCTCATCCGTCGTCACCCGCGGACCGGGTACGACATATTGGAAAAGATCAATTTCGGCCAGCCCGTGGCCGAAATCGTGTTCCAGCATCACGAGAAAATGGACGGGTCCGGTTACCCGAACGGCCTCAAGGGAGAGGAGATCCTCATGGAGGCGCGCATCCTCTGCGTGGCCGAGGTGGTGGAGGCCATCTCCTCCCAACGCCCCTACCGCCAGGCCCTGGGCCTGACCGCGGCCCTGGACGAGATATCGAAAAAGAAAGACGTGAAGTATGACCCGGCGGTCGTGGACGGCTGCCTGCGTCTCTTCCGGGAGAAACAGTTTACCTTCAGCTGACCATTCGGGCGGGTCGCTCCTGAAACGCGTTTTCCCCGCTCCCGGTTGTCCCCCGGCCGCGGATGGAGTATCTTCTACCTACCCATATGCGTGATACAACCGTGGCCCAGAAACTGGAATTCCGCTCCGGCCAGGAACACCGCTACAACCGTTCCGGCCCGGTGGCCTGGATCGTCTCCCACGCCTTGCGTTACCCGCTTTTCCCCCTGGCGGCCGTGGCCGCCGCGGTGCTCAACAATTTCTCCTATTCGGGTATTTCCGTGATGATCGGCCGGGGCTTCGCGCTCATCCAGGGCGCGGGCTGGGAGTTTTCCGCGCTCTTCGGTGTGGCGCTTTTCATCGGCTTTTTGGCCCTGGGGCAGGGGGTGTTCGGCCTGGTGCGCAACTACGCGATCGAGTTCATGGCCCAGCGCATCGAGCGCGACGCGCGGGAGGAGTTGTACGTTTCGCTCCTGGGCAAGAGCCAGACCTTCCACGGCCGCCAGCGGATCGGGGACGTCATGGCCCGCGCCACCAATGACGTGCACCTGCTCAACACCATGTTTTCCCCGGGCGTCATGCTTCTCATCGATTCCAGCATGGCGTTGGTGGCGCCCGTGGTGCTCATCCTCACCCTCAACGTGCGCCTGCTCATCGTGCCGGGCATTTTTATCGGGTTGCTGGTGCTCACGGTCTGGGACTACACCCGGCGGTTGGGCCCCGTGGTGGGCGCCGAACGCGCCCGGTTCGGGGAGATGAACTCTAATCTGGAGGAGGGGATCTCCGGGGTGGAGATCATCAAGTCCAACGCCCAGGAACAAAGCGAGTGGGACAAATTCACGACCCAGGCCCGCCGCTACCGCGACCTCTACATCAAACAGGGCCTAGTCCAGAGCA
>CAYQRT010000398.1:0-1936 GCA_964419695.1 uncultured Spirochaetaceae bacterium
TGGGACATCGCCACGGCCTGTCAGGAAGCGGACCGGCGCGGGCTTATGGGCCTGGTGAGTGAACAGAGCATCTACCACCTGGGCAACCGGATGGTGGAACTGGAAGTCATTCCGGCCTGCCGTCACTACGGGCTGGGCCTCATCCCCTGGAGTCCCCTCTGGGGCGGGCTGCTCTCCGGCGCACTGAAAAAAGAAAAAACCGGACGCATCGCCGGCGAGGACACGCAAAAGGACATCGCCAAACACCGTAAGCAGCTTACCACCTTTGAAAACCTCTGCGATAAGCTGGGCGAACCGCCGGCCGCCGTGGCCCTGGCCTGGCTCCTGGCCAATCCGGCCGTGACCGCGCCCATCATCGGACCGCGGACGGTGGAACAACTGGAGAGCGCGGTGCGCGCCACCGAGATCACGCTCTCCGAAAGGACGCTTAAAAAACTCGACACCATCTTCCCCGGGCCCGGGGGCGAGGCGCCGAACGCGTATTCGTGGTGAACGGCGCTGCCTTCCTGAATAGGCTGCCGGGGGCGGCCGTCCGGCAAACCACCCATCCTGTACGGTCATGCCGTTCTCGTGGCCGACCATCCCGATTTTATCGCCTTCTTTACATTCTTCCTGTCATCTGATCCGTCAAGCTGGTTAAGCCCTGAAAAAGTGCCCCGATGAATGCGATTATGGGAAAAACCGGGATTGATAAAACGCCGACAAACGTTGTTTTTTCTTCATTTTCCCCGACCGACGAAGAAGCTATAGTTGAAGTCAGGAGACGGCGGGGAACTGCCACAAAGGCAATGTCCACCGTGTACCAATATATGGAATCAGTCCAAGCGAAGTTTTCGCGCGGGCTGAATATATTCCCCAGGGGGACTCAGGTGTGCGGGTCCCCCTTATTTGAGCGCCAACCACCTTTCCCTCAATGCCATCTTGCATTTTTCCTCCAATCCCACTAAATTTCAAGTATAGGGAACCTTAAAAACTATTGTTTTCCGAGGGTTCGATTTCCCCGTGAAGTTTCAATACTGCATGTGCTACCTATTCCATATTGAATTATTGAAACTTCCCAGGAACTTTGAAAAACATCCAATCCTTGAAATGGGAGTTTTTCGAAGTTCCCTATAACAATATTGGAGGAATCTCATGGCTGAAAAAGTATTGATCACCGGCGCCGGCCGCGGCATAGGGCTGGAGTTGACCAAGGTTTTCCTGCAGCACGACTACACCGTCTACACACTCACCCAACGCCGGCGTGAACACCTGGACGTCGAGGCGAAGAAGCACAAAGGACGCCTTCACATCATTCTCTGCGACGTCTCCGACGAGAAGGCGCTGGCCGCGGCCGCCGCCGAGATCGGCAAAACCACCGCCGCGCTCGACTATCTCATCAACAACGCGGCCGTCATGCTCGACGTCCGGGAAAAAGACCTGCCGGAGATCGACTTTGAGGCCATGAAACGCACCTACGACGTAAACGCCCTCTCCCCCCTGCGCGTCATCAAGCACTTTCTGTCCCTGTTCATGGAAAGCACGCGCCGCGTGCTGGTGAACATCTCCTCCGAAGCCGGGTCCATCGGCGACTGCTGGCGCAAGAGCGAGTACGGGTACTGCATGTCCAAGGCCGCGCTCAACATGGCGTCCGCCATCCTCCAGAACCGCTTCCGCGACGACAGCGTCAAGGTGCTGGCCCTCCACCCCGGCTGGGTGCGCACGGACATGGGCGGCCGGGAGGCCCCCATCCTGCCGCCCGAATCCGCCAAAAAGCTTTTTACCCTGATTACCAGAAAATGGAACCCGGCCGATCCCATCTACTTCGACCTGGAAGGGAAGAATATGCAATGGTAACGGCGAGCTGCTGCATTTTAATGTACAGATGACAAGTGGCGCACCGGCGAAGCACTATTGCCGGAAATGGACATGCTCGCCCGGAGTTTGACCGGAGGTC
>CAYQRT010000398.1:1946-2734 GCA_964419695.1 uncultured Spirochaetaceae bacterium
ATTGCAATGGTAAATGACGAGCTACCGTATATTACGGTGGGGAACGTTATTGCTGCACCGAAAATTCTACTAAAACCTGTTTCGGTCTGCTCGTCCGGAGTTTGACCGAAGGTCAAACGTCACCGCACCTTTTTTGGAGTTAAACAAAATGCCTGAATTCATTCGCGTACTTCTGGCCTGTTTTGGGGATGATCAGTATCACCATCACGCGAAGATCGGGGCATTGCTGGATGAGATGCTCAGGGGCGAAGGATGTGCCGTTACGTACGTTACCGATCCGGGGCTGGTGACCGCGGAGGCGTTATGCCGGCAGGACGCGGTGGTGATGTACGCGGTGAGCGCCGCGTTACCGGCCGGGAATCTGGAAGCCCTTCTGGACGCGGTGCGGGGCGTCCGCTGCAATGACCGGGACCGGCCGGTCGGGCTGGTCGGCCTGCACGGGGTCACCACCTCATTTCAGGAGAGCGAGGAATGGAAGCGGTTGATCGGCGCCAGCTTCGTCTCTCACCCCGACATGGGGCCGGCCTACCGCTTTACAGTGAACGATCCGGCGCATCCCGTCATGGACGGTGTGAAGGATTTTAATCTTGTTGACGAACTGTATTTTTTCGACGGACACGCCCATTTTTCCGTCCTGCTCTCGTGCAGTGACGAGGGAGTAGAGCGGCCCGTGGCCTGGCACAAACAATACGGGCGGGGACGCGTCTTCTACCTGGCGCTGGGGCACGACACCGCCCAGCTGGGCGACGGGAACGTGCGGCGGATGATTGCCAACGGTGTGCGCTGGA
>CAYQRT010000399.1:0-2716 GCA_964419695.1 uncultured Spirochaetaceae bacterium
TGGTCCATTCAGGAACCTTATTTCACCGAGGATGTAATGCCGTGCTTCCGGAATTCATTCTCCTCCCCCTAAAAAATGATAGGAAAAGTTAAAATCTCTCGACGGTCAGTGATTCCCGCCCGGCGACACCGGCAAGGCATCGGCGGCGTTCCATCAGTCGCATATGCTGCTTTTTCCCAGCCGCCGGAAACTTAGAGATGCCAGCATAACAACAGACGCCGCCGTTTTCAAGCCGCCGACCGATGTTGCGCAGCCCCGGACATGAAAATCATCCCTTCGCCGACGCGGGCGCGAGCTTGAGGCAAGTTGATTTTCATGAATCCCGCCTTCGGCGGCCCCCGACCATGACCTTCGAGACAGGCGATGATTTTGCAGATTTCATCCGGCTCGCGAATGACTGTCATCACCGATATCCGCCCGCCGCGTTTCGGACAGCAGAACACATAGATCTCGTACATCCGACCACTAGCCGCGCCCCGGCCCGGCGCCGGGCTTTGGCGCCGACTGCGACGTTTCCACCGGTCGGGCGACCGTGAGCCGGGAAACCGAGATGAGGTGGCCGTTACACGAGTTTGTTTTTCATGGCGTACGCGCCCAGTTCCGCCGGAGAAGTGATGTTGAGTTTTTGGAAGATATGCTTCTTGTGGGTTGAAATGGTAGGCTCGGCCAGATGCAATTTATAGCTGATTTCCTTATTGGGCATCCCCCCGGCCAGGAGCAGGAAGACGCAGTATTCCCTTTCCGTGAGTTTGAGATGGGGCAGCGCCGCTTCAGCGGGCAGCGCGCTCCGAATGGACGCGGTCATGAGACGCAGGCATCTTCTGTTGAAATAGTTAGTGCCGTCTCTGACGGACTCGACGGCTCTCAAGACTTCCGCTTCCGGCTGGGCCTTGTGGATGAATCCCGCCGCGCCGCTTCGTACGCACTTGAGCGCGATTTTTTCCTCATCGCAGTCGGTGAGAATGACGAAACGAAGGCGTGGGTTTGCCCGCAGCATCCGGGTCACCGTGTCGGTCGCGTCATGGTGGCCCATCCAGATATCGAACAGCACAATAATCTCGCCCGCCGTGCCGCGGACAAGCGCCCCGAGGTCCTCCTCGTTGGCGGCTTCCTTGACACGAGTATATCCGTTCAATGCGAGATGGGCGGCAAGGCCTTTTCGGTAAATCGTGTGATCGTCCGCTATAATGATCGGCGTTTTTTTCATGTATTTCTGTGGAGAAAATATCCTGATTGCAGGGACGCCTCGTACGGCCTTGGCCGGATTAAGGGAAACGTCAATGCAATAGCCGGTATTCCCCCATAAGGCAAGCATAACGGGTGTCCGGAGAATTAGCAAATGAATTTAGTTTCATCAATGAAGGAATTCATTACGCCTGGAAATTATTCTATGGGCAAATGAAAGTATTTCTATATATTTCCGAAGCGGCGTGGCTTAAAATTTATTCAGGTGATCATCATTGATGAACCGGACGGTTCCCTGATACGCAGCCGGCGACGCGATGATGTCGCCAGGCAGATCACCATATTCTGGAAGGAGAAACAAAATGAAAACTGAAATGAGAACTAGCACGCTGTTGCTGATACTGACAACCGCGGCGATTTTTTTGCTGGCGGGTTGCCCAGCCCCGGGAACGACCGATAACGGCTCGTACTCGGTGGCGTATGACGGCAATGGTTTTGACGGGGGAACGGTGCCGACGGACGGTGCCGTGTATGCGACGGGCGCCACGGTCACGGTCTCGGACGACGGCACCATGACCCGGACGGACAATGTGTTCGCCGGCTGGAATACCGTGGCCAACGGGAGCGGCACGGCCTACGCGGCCGCGGCCACGTTCGCCATGGGTTCGGCGAACGTGACGTTGCATGCGCAGTGGACCGCCAACACGCATACGGTGACGTATGACGGCAACGGTTCCGACGGAGGAACGGCGCCGACGGACGCCGCCGTGTACCCGATGGGAGCTACGGTCACGGTCGCGGGCGCCGGCACGATGACTCGAACAAGCTGTACGTTCACCGGCTGGAATACGGCGGCTAATGGGAGCGGTACGGCCTACGCAGCGGCGGCCACCTTTACCATGGGAACGGCCGATGTCACGCTCTATGCGCAATGGTCGTTCAATGTTAACTTCACGACCATCGGCGGGACTACCAACGGCTACGCTCAGGACGGCTATCACGGGAGCAGCGACGTCCCGGGGATCACCCTTTATTTTATCGGTATCACTACAACCAGCACGGGCTATTTTCAGGTATACAATACGGGTGGAACACCGGCGGCCGGCGTTTCCGGAAGCAATCCGGCGACACAGGCTTTTTTTGGTATAAGTACCTTGTTGTCCACCACTGATTTCAGTATTACCAGCTTCAGTGTCTATAATCCAGGCGGGACCGATGTATCCATTCAAGTGGACGGATGGGCCGGGACTATTCCTAATCCGCTGTCTGGTACGGGAGATATTGCCACGCATACCACTACCGCCGCCGCGGGCGTCTGGACCACGGTCGATCTGACCGGGTTTACGGACATATCGAGTCTGACAATCGATTTTGCCGACACGACGCCCCTGTATTTCAATAATTTCTACGTTTTGCCGTAATGCGATCCCGTTAATATTCGCGGACGCAAAAGTGTGCGTATTTCATGTTCGAGCGGGACGGAAACGTCCCGCTCGATATGTTCTCCAGGGGTGTCCGTTGCAGAATCATA
>CAYQRT010000400.1:0-2716 GCA_964419695.1 uncultured Spirochaetaceae bacterium
AACGATGCCGCCAAAACCACCAGACCCAGAAACATGCCAATGCTATTGCGGGCGAAATCCATAGTTGTGGCAATGAAATAGGCAAGCACGGGCACGGGAAGACCGAACGTAATCGCTTCCTGTTTGATGACGATTCTTCTATAAATACTCCAGGCATTCATGGTCATCTCCATTCCTCTGTAGGCCCGCTTTCAGGTTGTGGTTATCAACTTCCAGAAACAGGAATCCTCCCCTTCCTCCGTGCAACTTACTTTCCTCTGATACCCGAGTGATTCCATGCAAGCCCGTATCCGGGGACTGACCGGCTGCTCAACGTCAACGCATTTTTTATCGCGCAAAAGACTGCGATGAAAGGCGCACAGTGCTTGAAAAAATGACAGGTCGATAGCTGTAATATCGTGAAAGGCGACCGTTACCGGTCCCGGGGCGCTCAGGGCCTCCAGCAGCCGCCGTCTCTGGTCGCGGATCGTATGTACCGTCAATTTTCCGGAAAAATCGATTCTCAGCGGCTTATTGGTTTTTTTTACCATCTCAAGCTCCCCTCCGCTTAGAAATGATCAGCCGCCGCTGCCGCCCGGCCCGACATGCTGTTGGTCAGTGTATTGGAAATAGAAGATATTGGTGGTAATGAGTACATGCCTGAAAAACACCGTTCATGCCCCATACTGCCTGATTCTTTGGTAAAATATTAATTTTATTTATTTTTATCATTTATGCAAATTTTTCTTTTTTCTCTTGAAGAGATACAACCATCCGGCGGTTTTCACTTGCTTTTGTCGTTTTCATTGTCAATAATTATGTAAAGTATAACTCCGCAGGAGAAAGGAGGCAGGTGATGGCTAATAAAGTCGCATTAATAGTTGACGATTCGGACGCTTCCCGGGACAGTCTATCTTTTGCACTCCAGCAGAGAAAATTTGAAATCATCCAGGCCAAGGACGGTCTGGCCGCTCTGCTTCAGCTCAAGAAGGGCACGGCCCTGGATCTCATCATTACTGATATCAATATGCCCAACATGACGGGCCTGGAGTTGGTGAAAAGCGCCCGCGCCATGGACGCCTATCGATTCACCCCGATCATCGTGCTGTCCAGTGAAAAAGAAGAAATTAAAAAAAGCACCGCGGCCGGCGCTTCGGCCTGGATCGCCAAATCCGGTCACATGAGCGACCAGCTTATAGAGACTATAAAGAAACTATTACCGGAGTAATTCTCCTCTTTTTCAGCGGAGGAATTCGACTCTTCTTCGACAAGCTCAGGGCTTCGGCTCGGGGTGATGTGGGCGACATCGACGTTCTTCACACGCAAAGAAACTTCATTTATAATTCACGATTCAGGATCACCGTATAAAAGGAGTCATCTATGGTCGCGGGACGGGAATTGACATACTCCACAAAAGGTTTTTCGGACGTCATCAATATTACCGATGAAGTCCAGGCCCTGGTGGCTGAAACCGGCCTGCGCAACGGCACGGCCGCGGTATTCTCAGTGGGTTCCACGGCCTCCATCTCCACCATTGAGTTCGAACCGGCCCTGGTTAAAGACTTGCAGGAAACGCTGGAACGCTTTCTGCCGCACCACATGCGCTCCCGCCACTCCCGCACCTGGGGAGACGACAACGGCTTCTCACACCTGCGGGCCACGCTCATGGGCCCGGGCATCACCGTGCCCGTTCGTGACGGGGAGCTGGTGCTGGGCACCTGGCAGCAGATCATCCTCATCGATCACGATAACCGCCCCCGCTCCCGGCGGGTGTACGTGCAGCTTAATGGCGAATGAATATGGAGTCAGAATTCAAGTTCCGCCTGCAGGGCCACCATTTTTTCCACTTCAGCCTTTACGTCCGGATCCTTAAAGAAAGCCTCCTTCATGATCAGGGCCCTGTCCAGTTCCCGCAGGGCCAGGCCCAATTGGTCGTAGTCCGGCTGCAGTTCGGCCGGCGGCGTGGACAGGGAAGCCAGATCGGGATGATCGTTCTTGAACCGCCGGGCCTCTTCAGCCAGAATCGCCAGGTTCTCATTAAGCTGGTGCAGGGCCCGTTCCATCAGTACGGCGGTATCAGCCCGCTTCGCGGCGGTGGTAAAATCGCGCATGAGCGACAATTCCCGCCGGAGCAGCGAGCGGTATGCATCGTAGCGTCCGCCGCCGCATCCCGCGAGGACGATTACCGCGGCAAATACCGCGGCCGTTACTTTTTTCCAACGACCCATGGGTGAATCCTTCTCCGGTCCTGACGGCGTCATCCGGTCCGGTCTACTTGGAAGTAAGTGAGAAAACGCCGTCCCAGGATGATGATGGCGGCTTGCGCTTGTATTCCTGGCAGCGCTTGACATAGACCTGGGACGGCCCGTCGTCCGGCCGGAGCTTGAGAGCCTGCTTGAAGAGTGCGCGGGCCTCGTCCCATTTTCTTTTCTCAAAGACGTCCAGACCATTCTGGAAAATCTCCACCACCTCGAACAGCTCCGGACGCACCTGGCTTTTTTCATCGATCAGTTCGTAGAGGCGTACCGGGGTGTTGATGCCCACCACCCGTACCCGGTCCAGGCGCCGCGTGAGAAAGGCCTGTCCGCCTTCCTTGTACGTGCTTTCACTCATCAGGATCCAGGTGCCGTACTGTTTGTTCACCCCTTCCAGGCGGGAGGCCAGATTCACGTGGTGGCCCATGATGGTGTAGTTTAGTTTGTCCTGCGATCCCATGTTGCACACCAGCATGTCAACG
>CAYQRT010000401.1:0-2647 GCA_964419695.1 uncultured Spirochaetaceae bacterium
CGCAAGGTTGCCGTCAGCCGACGCCGAATAAGTCCATGTGAACCACGCGTTCCCGCCTGCGGTTATTGACACGGCAGCCGGCATCGGGCCGCTATAGTACGCAAAATTGCCCGTGCCGAGTTTTACGGGATTTGACGGCACAACATTATTTGCCGTGCTGCCTCCGCTGTTGGAGACGTTCATCCTGATGGTGAATATCTGCCCCACGCTCACCCTTGCAGGCGCCACAAAAATGTCCTGCGCAAGGACAGGGTCCGCGTATACCGTTATGGTATTCGCGTCACCGCTGGATATTTCAGAGCTCACGCGGTCCAGGCTCCTTGCCACTCCCGTTATCACAGCCTGGCCTGTCGCGGCTGTTGTCCTGTATATCCAGGTGAAATGCGCCGCATTGCCTGCCGTGATATTGGCCGTTGCCGGGTCAGGCCCCGGTGATACCTGGGTCGTTGCTGCGCCTATTATGGCAATAGCGTCAGGCGTGGTCGCTGACGCGTCCACGACTCCGACGTTTGAAACCGACATGATAACAGTAAAAAGCTGCATCTGGTTTAACGCATTCGGCAGTGCCTGTATCCAGCTTGCCATTACAGGCCAGTTCGGCTGCACAAGCACTGTATTACTCGTAACATCCGCGGGAACGTGCACGAAAAGCCCGCTGTTTGCGTCAGTGCCCGAGGCGCGCGCGGTGATATATACTGTGCCGACGTCAGTGGCGTTTAGCACCCACGTAAAATTCGCGGACGAGCCGGCAGTCAACGTCGCGTTGTCAGGGCTCGGCGACGACACAAGAGTCCACAACGCAGTGCCCAAAACCGCGAAACCGGTAGGTGTTACCGCGTTTGCCGTTGCGCCGCCTGTGTTTGTAATTGCCATGACAACAGTTATGTCCGAACCCGCGCCGAGAGTCGGCGGCGAGGCAACGATTGTGGCCGACAGCGCAGCCGGCGCCTGTATCAGGACGCTTGCGCTCGTTGCCTGCCCGCTCGCGCGCACGACCGATGAATTTACGTCAGTCCCTTCGGCGCGCGACGTAAAGACAACATCCCCTGCCGTGGCCGCGGCATAGGTCCATGTAAAGAGCGCCGAAGCTCCGCCGTTTACCGGCAGCGCCGCTGACGGGTCAATTGCCGTAACCGACCCCGTCCCTGATATTCCCGGGTCTGTGCCGTTTACCGCAAGCGCGTTTGCCTGGCCAATGTTCGTGACCGACATGACAAGCGTTATTGTCTGGCCTATGGACACCTGCTGAGGGTAAATTATGAGTTCTGAAGTAAGATTAACAGCCGACTGTATTAAAATCGCCTGGCTTGCGTGGACAGCGGACTGTATGGCGCCGAATATCGGGTCAGTGCCTGTGGCGTTGCCCGAGTACCACACAGTACCCGCGCCCTGCGCGCTGTAAGTGAACACAAACTGCGCTGACGCGCCCGCCACAAGGCTGACGGACGCAGGCACAGGGCCTGAAAGATAAGTTACAATGCCGCCGTTAGACGGGGTTAAAAACGGCGCGGTCACAGCCGTCGCCTCGGCGCCGCCGGAATTCGTGACGCTGACCGTCACGGTCATTATCTGGCCCACGCTTATGTCAGGGTCGCTTATTATAAGTTCCGATATCAGGGCCGCGCTCGCGTTTACGGCCACTTTATTGCTTGAAACCTTTGCGCTTGATACCGGCCATGCCGCGTTGCCGTCCGCGCCTATTGCCCGGCCCGAGAATGACACGCTGCCTGCTCCCGTACCCAGCGTATATATCCACGTGAAATATTCCGTAGCGCCGCCGTTTATGTTCCTGACAGCCGGCGCCGGCGCGACTGCGGCCACGGTGTTTGCGCCGCCTTCCATAATGACTTCAAGCGTGTCAGGGGTAATACTGACATTTAACGCAGTAGCCGCGCCCGTGTCGTTCGAGACCTGCATTATTACGGTTAAGTCCTCGCCTGTCTTTGCCGGCGACGGCTGCGCCGAAAGCGATGCAATCAAGGCGGTTGCCTTCTGCACAAGTATGCTCCTCTGCGCCTGCGGGCTGATCTTGGTAAGCCCCGAGTTCGCGTCCTGGCCCGATGCCGTGCCTTTAAAATCCACGCTGCCCGTCCCGACAGCGGAATAAGTCCATGTAAATTCTTTCGCGCTCAAGCCCGCTATGTTGTCGGACACCGGAAGCGGCCCTGGCGGTATCTTAATGGCCGAACCAATTGAGCCCGCGAGGTTTAACGCGCTTGGAACCACGTTATTTATATCTGCCTGGCCCGAATTTGAAACAAGCATTCTTACCGTAAAGAGCTGGTTTAAGCTCACGGTCGCGGGCATGAATATCTGCGCCTGCAAAGCCGCCTCTGTCTGCAGCGACACCTGCGGCGACGTTATCGGAGCAGCGGTTATGACAACTCCCGAGTTCGCGTCAGCGCCGGATGCCTCGCCGTAAAAGCTGACCGTGCCGTTGCCTGTTATGCTATATCTCCACGTGAAGTACTGTTCCCCGCCGTTACCCGGTATTATCGCGCTTGCCGGCAGCGGGCCTGAAACATTTAATATCGAGCTCGTGTCGCCCATTGCCGTTATCTGGGGCGTTAAATCATTTATCGCGGCCTGGCCGTTGTTTGTCACGCGCATTACCACGGTTATTTCCTGTCCGATTGACAATGGCGAT
>CAYQRT010000402.1:0-2641 GCA_964419695.1 uncultured Spirochaetaceae bacterium
CGCCGGGCAAGGCGCGGCGGTTCGCGGATGAGTTCGGCATCCGCACCTGGTATGACGACCACGAGTCCCTGGCCGCCGACCCGGACGTGGACATCGTCTACGTGGCCACCACCCATAACTTCCACTACGCCGACGTCCGCCTCTGCTTGGAGCGCGGCAAGGCCGTGCTCTGTGAAAAGCCCTTGACCGTGAACCAGGCCCAGGCGCGGGAGCTCTTTGCCCTGGCCGCGGACAAGGGACTTTTTCTGATGGAAGCCCTCTGGACCCGCTGCCTGCCCGCCGTTCTGGACCTGCAGCGGCGCCTGGCCGACCTCATGATCGGTGAGGTGGAGCGGCTGGACGCCCACTTCTGGAAAGCCATCCCCTTCGATCCGGCCCACCGCTTTTTCAACCCGGCCCTGGCCGGCGGCGCGCTCCTGGATCTGGGGATCTACCCGCTCACCCTGGCCGATATTGTCTTTGAGGGTCGTTCGCCCGCGGCGGTCAGCACCCGCGCCGAGCTGGGCGCCACCGGCGTGGACGAAACCTCATATTATTTCCTGCGTTACCCGTCGGGCGCCCAGGCTCTGCTCTCCGCTTCCGGCCGGGGCGTCTCCCCCCGGGAGGCGCTTATCGCCGGCCGGCGCGGGTGGGTGCGGGTGCACCAGTTCATGGGCGCGAGCCGGTACGAACTCAAGGCAGGGGACGATCCGGTCCGCCTGTTTGAGTTTCCCTTTGACGTGAACGGGTACGAATACGAGGCGGCCGAAGCCATGCGCTGCCTGCGCGCGGGCCTGCTCATGAGCCCACTGGTGAGCGGGGACGCCACGTGCCGGCTGCTGGGCCTGATGGACGGCCTGCGCCGTGACTGGGGCCTGTGCTACCCGGGAGAATAGACGGTAACGCGCTAAAATGCAAAAATCAACCTTTTTCTTGATTCACCAATATGCCGGTTTCCGGTAGATTGCCGGGAGTACGTCATCTTATTGGATAGAAAGGAACACGTGTGAAAAAAACACAAACCGCCGTCATCATCGCGCTTGTCTGCGCGCTTTTGTCCCTTGTCTGCTGCCAATCGGAATCCTGTTCCGGGAACCGGGATAGCGAACGGACCGGCACCGCTTTCATAACCCCGGATACGTGGCATGACATGGCGGAACATATAGAAAAGGAACGACTGCCCGTGCACGGCGTCGTCATCGTCAGGGACGACCAACCCGTATTTGAAAGCTACTTCAACGGCTGGGACGGGGAAAAACCGCATATCACCCACCATATAGTCAACAGTGTCATCTCCTGCTGCGTGGGCATCTGCGTCGACGAGGGACTCATCAAAAACTCGGATGAAAAGGTCGCCGGGTTCTTCCCGGAATACGAGTCTGAAATCACCGATCCCCGGCAGCGCGACATAACCATCAGGCATCTCCTGACCATGTCCGGCGGGTACCGCTGGGAATCGGAACACCACAACGACCCGATCAAGGAGTTCGTCGAACACCCCGCTATCGAGGAATATATGTTTTCACTGCCGCTTGAGTCCGCGCCGGGGAGCGTCATGAGCCAAAACAGCGGCGGTATATTTTTGCTGACAAGGATCATTGAAAAGGTCTCCGGAAAAACCATGGCCGAATTCGTGGATGAAAAACTGTTCTCCCCATTGGAGATCAAACGCTACCGGTGGGAAAAAGACCCGATCTGTAAAACAAAAGGCCCGTACGCGTTGTACATGAGACCGCGGGATATGGCCACGTACGGTGGGATGATATTGCACAACGGAACGTGGAACGGGAAGAAGATTGTGTCCGCAGCCTGGCTCGGCGAAGCCACGCGCACGTGTTTCCCGCTCTCCGGAGGATTATTCAAGGTGTTCCGGGATTTGGGGCAGCAGGGTTTCGGATATTGCTGGTGGGTTTTCCCGGACATGGTGGCGGCGGAAGGTCATTCGGGACAACACATATACGTGATCAGAAATAAAAAGGCGGTGGTCGTTTTTACCGCGCGGGGGAGGTTCGCGCTTCCCGCGGAGCTGTACCGGGATTATATCAAGGACGCGTTATAAAGGAGAACGCCGGTCCGGTATGACCGTGGGTTCTCTGTAATGGGAATAATGTGAATACATGTATACAACAGATGGGAACGGATGTAGGAAAAAGAAAGCAAGGAGGGGAGGCGGGCGGCAGTTGTTCTTCGCCTCTTTCCCCATCCGTTCTCATTCGTGATATACATGTATTCATTCCCTCGGTGTTCCATTCGTATCAAACACGAGCGGGTATTATGTTACGGTAGTCTTGCGGAGGAAATGATGAGAAGTCGGATATTTATATTCCTGTTGGCCCTGGCCGCGCTTCCCGGTTGCGGTGGTAATGGTGGCGCCGCCCCGGTTGAGGATCTCTCTCAAGGCGACGTGGCGCGGCTCAACCTGTGCCTGGACGATTCCTCATGCCTGTTTCTGGGAAACGTCGAGACCACGCCGCCCGACCCCGCCCTGCCCGCGGGGCTCCGGGCGTACGCCGGACGCTGGGAGGGCTACCAGCTGGGCACTCCCACCAAGGACGATATTTTCCTGGTGGTGGTGTTCACGGAAATAACGGAAAGGGAAGCCGTGGCCGTGCTCGGGATGGGCCAGAATCCGGCCCAACCCATGATCCTGGAGAGACGCCGG
>CAYQRT010000403.1:0-2616 GCA_964419695.1 uncultured Spirochaetaceae bacterium
GGACTGGGCTTTTATCAGAAAATCAGCCGACGGCGGCGAGACGTGGGCCACGGTGCTGAACGTGCCCCATGCCAAGGCCATTTCATCCCTGGCCATAGATCCCCAAAATCCGAACCGTGTTTTTGCGGGAAGCACGGGAGCCGGAGCGGACGGCGGCGGACGAATCTACAGGACCATGAATGGGGGCGATGCCTGGACTCCGGTTAATCCCCATTTCACGATGTGCACGATCTGGGGGCAGCCCCAGCTGACCGGTCATCCCTCGGACCCCATGACCGCCTATGCGGCCACGTGGCTGGGCGGCACATGGAAAACGACCGACGCGGGCCGCACCTGGAGGCTTCTTGGGCAGGCGCCCCTTTCCTCCACCGCTCTTACCGTGGATCCCGCAAACCCAGCGGTGATATACGCCGCCGACCGCACGGCAGCCAGGGTCTGGAGAAGCCCGGACGGCGGAAAGATGTGGAAGAGGGCGGCGGACTTCTCTTCAGCCGGAGCCTTTCTGGTGAACAGGGTCCTGGTGGCGGGCACAAAGGTGTACGCGTCCACCTTCGGCCCGGGCCTGCACGGCGGAAAACTCTACGTTTCCCCGGACTCCGGTTCGACCTGGCAGGATGTAACCAACGGCCTGCCGCGCAGCGTGCTCGACATCTCCATCGCCCCCTCTCAACCCAATGTCATTTATGTTTCGACGCATATCTTCGGGGCATACAAATCCATTAATGGAGGGACCACCTGGAACAAACTGTCCGGTTTTCCCGATATCGGCGCTTATGACATTGAGGTGGATCCTGTCTCACCCGACATCGTCTATGCGGCGGGGATGGGCGCATGCACCGTCCCTGACTGGGTTCTGCCGGGCGGCTATACGTTCAAAGACGATTCCGGGGTATACAAGTCCGTCAACGGAGGCAGGGACTGGACGCGGGTGCTGCGCACCACGAACGAATGCCGCGCCGTCCGCGTCCATCCCGACAACCACAAGCTGTTGTTCGCTGCGGCGCTCTCCGACGGCTTCTTTGTCAGCACAAACGGCGGCGGCACCTGGACCAACGCCGCGGCCGGCCTGGATTCTCTCAACCTGACTTCCGCCTGGATCGCGGGCCGCAAAGTATACGCCGGTACGCAAGGATTCGGCGTATACGCGGGGGACCTCAACGCCGCCACGGGCGCCGTGACCTGGGCGGCCGCCCGCTCCAACAAGCCCGTTCCCGACGTGTACAGCGTCAAGGTACAGGCGGATCCCTCGAATTCCAACCGTATTTTCGTGGGCGCAAATCCCGGCGGTCTGTTCCGCTCCGACGACGGGGGCAAAACGTGGTTCGACAAGAATTTCCTCACCCCGAGCGTGGCGGTGGACGATCCCGCGCGCCAGGGGTATTACACCTTTGCCGTCAATCCCGCCCATCCCGAAGAGGTGTGGGTGGGCACCTGGGGCAAGGGAGTCTATAAATCGTACGACGGCCAGGACTTCAATATCGGCGCGAACGGCGGCAACCGCGTCATGCTGGGCACATACGTCAACGCCCTGCTGTTTCATCCCACGCTTGGCGTGCTCGCGGCCACGGAGCAGGGGGTTTTTTACACGAAGGACGGCGGGCGGACGTGGACGAACTGGAGCCGGGGGCTGGGCGCTTTACAGGCGCGAACGCTGAGCCGCTCTCCCGACGGCAGCGTGGTGTGCGGCACGGCGGGATACGAGCTGTACGCGCGCAAACCTGCGGACGCGCGGTGGAAGCAGCTGCCCGCCCTTGACAACTACGGCACCTTCTGGCCCATATGGAACGACCGTCCGCTCTACCAGTACAGCACATTGCTCTTCCATCCCACGGACCCGAAAGTCGTGTATTTCGGCACCTTCCCGGCCGGTATATTCAAAAGCCTGGACGGCGGCGCCACGTGGCGTGAGCAGAACGTAGGGTGGCTGAACGACGGCGTTTTCACCCTTGCGTTTCATCCGCGGGATACCTCCATCATCTATGCCGGCACATATAATGGATTGAACCGTTCGCTTGACGCGGGAGCGCATTGGGAGCGCCGGGACGAGGGCTGGCCGGGCGAGCAGTGGGTCTTTTCCATTGCCTTCGATCGGACGAATCCCCGGATCATGTACGCCTGCTCAAAAAACGGCGAGAATGAGGGAACGGGGAAGCCGAATTTCCACGGAACAGTCATGAAAAGCGTCAATGGCGGGGAAACCTGGTTCGCCATAACCAACGGTCTGGATCAATGGAACGAGTTCTATAAAATCATCACGGACAAATTCGTTCCCGATACGCTTTACCTGGCCACCCAGCACGACGGTGTCTATATCAGCCGCAATGGCGGCGCGCTCTGGGAGCCCTGGAACGACGGACTGTTCAACACGTCAGCGGGAACGAACGGCAACAATGTCACCAATACCATGATACTGTCCGACGATGGGACATACCTTTATTTCGGCAGCGCGGGCTCCGGTCTTTTCCGGCGCAAGATCGCCGCTTCTCCATGACGAAAGGCGGGAACCAAGGCAGCCCCGCGGCGCGGTGCTCAAAAAGGGGGGCCCGGACGCCGGCGGCGGGCGCCCCTGGAGGCGTTGACCACCCAAGGCTTGGTTAGAGTATGTTTGGTTTAGCT
>CAYQRT010000404.1:0-2611 GCA_964419695.1 uncultured Spirochaetaceae bacterium
TCGCCAAGAACGCCGAGCTCAACAAGCTGCACGCCGCCATCTGCGACA
This sequence comes from uncultured Spirochaetaceae bacterium, assembly GCA_964419695.1. Classification (GTDB taxonomy): domain Bacteria; phylum Spirochaetota; class Spirochaetia; order SZUA-6; family RPPD01; genus JAFGSW01. The sequence goes on from CAYQRT010000404.1 coordinate 49, forward strand.
AGCAGTCACCGCTCACCAAAGCGCTCGAGTCCTACGATATCAAGGCGCTCCTGGAAGCTAAAATCGACTACAAGAAAATCAATGAGACGCCCGTCCAGGTGGGCGCCCTTGACTACGCCTTCAACAAGGCCCTCCTGGGTATGTAAGATCGATTCCGATCAATCAAGGCCGCCGGTTGCAACCGGCGGCTTTTTTATTCCCCTACCGGCTCCACGGATGTTGTTGGTCCAGCCGGTCCGCCGGCGCCAGCCGTGGCGGCCACTGCGGCCGGCATCCCGGGTTGATGCGCCGGCAGACGGATCTTGAGCCGTCCTGATTCAAGGCCGGCAAAGAAGCGGCTTTGGGCGAAGAAGTAAACCGCCAGGGCGAGCAGGGACGCGGTGACTATGCCGATCATGACCGCATCCACGTTCCGGCCGATGACGTACGCGCCCAGCGCGCAGGCCGGCACGCTCAGGGCGTAAATGCGGACGGCGGTGAGCACGAGGCTTCGGGTGGAGAAACCCGCGGACGTCATGACATTATTGACCATAAAAACGGGGATGGCGCACAGGGCGGCTCCGGCCATCCAGGGCGTGATTTGGGAGGCGAGTCGAAGTACGGTGCCGTCCGACTGGAAGATCCGGAAGAGCCAGGAACTCGCGAGTACGTAAGCCAGAAGAAGCGGCCCGCTTACCGCCAGGCCCATGAGGCTGGCAACGCGCGTGGCGGCGCGCATGCGTTTTACGTCGCGCGCGCCGGCGGCCTGCCCCGAGACGGTGGCCAGACCGCTCATCAGGGCCCAGATCGGGCTTAACGGTATTTGTTCGAGCCGCGAATAAAGCGTAAAGGAAGACATGATGGTCGGAATCAGGTCGATCATGATGCGGTTGTAGAAGATGAAGCTCAACGAGACCAGCAGGTTCGAGAGCGTCTGGGGCAGGCCGACCCGGATGATCTCGCCCACCACCGGCATGGAAATATAAGAGATTTTCCAGTGGATCTTCACCTGGGACTGGGTTTTCAGGAAAATGATAAGCAGGTAGGTGAAGGCCAAAATATTACCGATGACCGTGGCCAGGGCCGCGCCCGATATGCCCATGCCCGCCGCGAAAATCAGCACGGGATCGAGCATAAGGTTGGAGACCGTGCCGATGATCATGGCGGTCATCATATGACGGGGCCGGCCCTCGCCCTGCAGGATCCCATTGAACACGCCGGAGAGAAGCATGAAGGGCGCCACGGGCAGAACCCACAGGAGGTACTGCAGCCCGTAGGAGAGGAGCTGGCCCTTGCCCCCAAAGAGCCTCAGGATCGGCTCGGCGAGCGGATACAGCAGCACAAGGAACCCGGCCCCCCCGACCACGGCCAGAAAAAGACCGCTTTCCGCGGTCCGGTCCAGATCCTGCGCGCGGCCGGCCCCGATGGCGCGGGCCACGAGCGAGGAGACGCCGGTGGTGATGCCGAACATCACGGCCATGAATGTGAAAAAAATGGGCCAGACCAGTCCGGTGGCGCCGATGAGCCATTGGTCGTTCTTATCGATCAGGCTGATAAAGAATGTGTCCGCCAGGTTGTAGGCCAGGTTGAACAGGTGCCCGGCGAGCATGGGCAGCGAGAGTTTTAAAAGCGTGGGCGCGAGCGGGCCCTTCCGCACGTCGATCATGGTACGCATAGTGGCGTAAATATACCGTCACCCCGCGGGGGATGACAATGGCAAAACGATAAAAAGTTTCGGCACAAAACACGACCGTGACGGCGCGGCCGATCAGGGCATGACCGGCTGGTGTTACGCTTACCGGGGCGGTATACTGCCCTTATGAAAAGGAAAACGCTTCCGGTCATTTTTACCATTATCTCCTCGCTGTCGCTGATCGCGAGCGCGAGCGCTGACGGCGAGATGGAAGCCTACCCCCCGCGGGAAGTGAAGACACCAGCGATCGTGGCCGTTAAAAAATCACCCACGGGCGATTACATCGAGTACTCCGCTTTCGGCGCCGCGGCCGACGGAAAACACGATGATTTCAACGCCCTGCTCGCCGCCCACCGGTACGCCAATGAAAAAGGCCTGGCGGTCAGGGCCGATCGGGGGGGCACCTACTACCTGGGCGGTTCGGACCGGACCATACCCGTACAGACGGATACCGACTGGCTCGACGCCCGCTTCATTATCGACGACAGGAGATGCCGAAAAAGAACGGCCCCGGTCTTCGCGATCACGTCAAAAACGCCGCCGTATGAGATCAAAGGCGTTACGACCCTGGACAAAGGCGCCCGGAACCTGGGACGGTCACTGGACACAGACTGCCTTGTCATCATCGTGAATAAAAATGTGCGCCGCTTTATCAGGTACGGGTTGAATGAAAACGACGGTTACCCGCAAGGCGACGTGTGTATCGTCCGCAAAAATGGCGCTCTTGACACGGACACGCCCGTACTCTGGAATTTTGAGAAGATTACTTCCCTGACCGCCCGCCCGCTGGACGAGCGGGAACTGACCGTCAGGGGCGGCGTGTTTACCACCATTGCCAACCGGGATCCTTCCCGGTACACCTATTACCAGCGCGGCATCGCGATCCAGCGC
>CAYQRT010000405.1:0-2603 GCA_964419695.1 uncultured Spirochaetaceae bacterium
GGGCCACGATGTCTCCGGCCGCGCGCCGCGTCCGTTCGTCCGCTTTTTTTGAGTATTCCCGGCCCAGATTGATGAGGTTTGCGAGTCGCGCCGCCAGCGCCCCGTCGCCCAGCGCATAGGCGGCGCCGACGCCGAAGGCGGTGGCGGCCGAACCCACCCCGTCGATGATGGGGCCGGAGTCGTCGTCCGCCGTGAACTTTTCGTCGGCCGTCTCCCTGAACCCGGCGGCCACCACGTAATCCTTCAGGAAATATTTCTTGTAGGCGGTAAACCAGCGGGCGGCGCGGTCCGGGGCCAGTTTGGCCGCGTAGAGGATGAGAAAGGACGTGGCGCACCCGCGCGGTACGGGCGCATACGCCGCCTTGCCCGTGATCTCGGACACGGGCAGTCCGGTTTTGCGGTCCGTGCCCCGGGAATCGAGAAAGTCGGTCCAGCGTTCCACCAGCACCGGCGCGTACGCCGTCCCGAAATTTTCATCAAAAAGCCGGATGGAATAAAGCACCAGCGCCTGATCCGCGGGCCAGCGCAGTGATGAGTGGGGAAATGACGGGAAATGATAAGGAGGTTTCCCGGACCGTTCGGCCAGGTGGAGGGTGACGCGCCGGTTGAGCGCGGTGTAGTCGTCACGGCCGGTGATGTGCCGGTGGACGCCCAGAATGAGGTTGAGGTTGGCCAGGTAGGTGCCGTGATCCCCCAGGGTTTTCAGATGATCCGTTTCCTTGGGCGCGTGCGCCAGGTAATCCCGGGTGAGTTTATCGATCAACGGCGACAACCCGGCCTTTACTTCCGGATCCCGCAATGAGAGATTGTACAGGCCCTCGGCCAGGTTGCCGTAGGCGTATTTCAAAAACCCGGGCCGCGCGGCCGCGCCCGTGCCGGTTTGGATGAATTCGATCAGGGGGGCGGGAATCCCGGCCGTGACGTCCCCGGCTTCTGCGGGCTTTTCGCAACTTCCGGCCGGGAGGAGGAACGCAAGCAGGCACAACGCGGGAAGAAAGATGGAGGCGGAACCTGGTTTCCTCATCGCGGGCACGGTACCACGCCTTGAGGCGCTTGTCAAAGCGCGCGGTGCCCGGGAGACGTGATGGGGGGGGAGCGTGAAAACACGTATAAGACGGGATAGGAACGGATGAGGAGGGGAGGGGGGCGCAAACATATTGATCACCCGGTGCCGTTTTACTATAGTTACCCAATGCGCGCTTCCGTTCATATCCCGCTTTGTTTTCAGCAATGTTTTCCCCGGTTGGGGGTTTTCTACAAAGAGCGCGAACCGGCCGTCGGGCTTAATGCCTCTGTGGCTTATTACTGGATGCTGAAATTTACCGATACCGAGTACCCGGTAAAGAGCACGCCTCCGGACGGGGGAGCGTGGCATTGTCCGGCAGGCAGGTGGAAAGGCTGTTTAGAAAAGTGTACGGGTTGTCTCCCCAATCCCTGGTAAGGGTCAATCGTTTCCAGGCCGTGCTCGCCCATAAAAACAGGCTGCACGGCGTGTCCTGGAGCGACCTGAGTCACATCCATGGCTACTTCGATCAATCGCATTTATGCCGTGACTTCAGGGAGTTCACGGGCATGGCGCCGCAGGAATTTTATACCCATCACCTGGGCTGAGTCAGCCCATGTCGTTTTTTTCCAATACACATTCCCCGGTCACGCGTAGTATGGGATGATAGGGAGGCTGAAATGAAATTACTATCGAAAGCGTCTTTTGCATCCGCCAAGGAGTATCTGGAAAAGCACGGAAGAAAACTGGACCTGGCCTGGTACCGGCTGGTATTCGAGGGCGGAACCAGAGAAGAGGGCGCTGACGCCCTGCGGGCCTACCAATGGGATACCGGCGGGTTCGGGCGCGCCCTGGCGCCCGATCACCGGACGGCATTGCCGTCATGCCACGAAACCTGCGTGGCCTTCGGCTGGTTTGAAAGATTCGGTTTGTCAATGGCGGACACGATGGTGCAAAACGCCTTGGCGTTTCTGGAAAACGGGTATGACGCCCGGGAGGGGCGCTGGCCCGCTTTTCCCAGGGAAGCGAACGCAGCGCCCCACGCCGTCTGGTGGCATTTCAAAGAGGGGGAAACACTGTGCGACGCGGAAAAAGCCTGGGGCCTGCCCTCGGCGGAGATTCTCGGCATCATGCTCACGTATGACGCCGGGAACGAATTATGGGACCGGGTGTTTGAGAAGGCCGTGCGCCACCTGGATGACGTACGTCCGAACATGGATATAAGCGAAGCGGTCAATTACACAAGGATGCTCGGTTCCCTGGCCGGAGAAAAAAGGGAACTGATCCTGAAAAAAATGTCCGGGGTCCTGGAGCACATTATCGAAACGGATGAACGCACATGGACGGAGTACTCCTCCATGCCGTTGATGTATATTCAGAGTCCTGCATCACCGTTTTATGATTCTTTCCGGGAAGCGGTGGACAAGAATCTGGATTGGGAGATTGACCGGCAGACCGCGGAAGGCTGCTGGACGCCGAACTGGCAGTGGTGGCGGGACGAGCAGCACTGGCCCCAGGCCCGGGATGAGTGGAAAAGCTATCTGACCGCGGAGCGGCTGGTGATCCTCAACCGGTTCGGTAAAATTGAACGGTAGCGGCC
>CAYQRT010000406.1:0-2576 GCA_964419695.1 uncultured Spirochaetaceae bacterium
TTCAGTTCCCGCAGTTGCGCGTGTTCCCGGTTGAAGTGCCGGGTGATGACGTAGGAAAAAAACACCAGGATCAGCATGAACATGGTTTCGAAGATCACGTAGGGACTGACCACGCCGGCGATGTGAAGGGCCGAGTTCACCAGGCAGCCGATGATGGCCACGCCGATGCCGATGATGACCAGCAGCTTCTCCCTGTCCCGGTACAGCCGGCGCTGCACGATCTCCCTGATGATGAGGGGAACGGTCACGACGGTAAAGGCGAACATTTCAGGATAGGTGATGACTTTGACGATGCGCAGGGGGAGCCATACCGTGAGCACCATGCCGGCCAGGGTGGTGGTCCCCAATATAATTGAAGAAATCAAAAAAAGCCGCCGGTGACGCTGCAGGCCGAAGAGGGTGACGATGAAGTAAAGCAAGGTGATGGGGGTGGTGCCCACGGGCATGATGAATCCGATGTCCACCGGATAAATGATGGAAAAAATGATAACGCACATGAGGGCCGCGGCTTGAATGACGTACGCCAGGTGGAGCGTTTCGTGCCGCCGGCCCAGAAAAACGAACAAGTGATACAGAATCAACGTAATGGTGATCCCCAGGTAGACAAAAGAAATCTCGATCATACGTTCCCGGCCCCATTCTTCCTTTTTTATGTCACGTATAACACATGGCGCAGCGTACCGCTCTTTTCAAACCCGGAGGGAGTAATCTTCTGCGATGGGCGTACAATTTTACAATTGAATTACAGGATGTTTACAACTCCGCCTCTTCGCCTGCAGCCTTGAAACGGAGCGTCCTGGCCGCGCGCCGGCTCCCGCGCCCATCCTACCGTCATCATACCGGACGAGTCAAATACCAGTGTACCCGGGTGTCGCCCCAAAGGGCGGCAGAACAATCCGGGTTTCCGCGGTATGGTGAAGAGCGGAAAGGAGTTCCCCCTGGCCCCGACCCCTGGATTTTGAGCGGGGGCCACACCAGCCTCGGTTCCCGCCTCCATAAAGACCGGCCGCACTCCCCGGGGGAGACGGCCGGTTTTTTTAAGCGGTCAGCCGGCGGGGCGTTAACCGGCTGGAGGAAGCCGGGCCTTTCCCTCCGCCCCTCTTGACTGATCGGCGGCCCTCCCCTATCATTTGCGCACCATAGAACGGAGGAACACCCACCATGCATGAAGGCAAGACCGATTGCGCGCCCCGGGACGCCGGGTACGACCCCCGGGCCGTCGAGCGCCTGGACGAGCTCACGCTGGAACTCATTGACAAGGGCACCATCCAGGCCGCCTGCTACCTCTTGGCGCGGCGCGGAAAGATCATCGCCCACAAATCCGCGGGCAAGCTGACGCGGGCCCAGGACTCCCCGGACTACCTGCCCGACTCGCTCCGCCCCGTGGCCTCCCTGACCAAGGCCTTCACCGCCGTGGGCATCTGGCAGCTTCTGGAACGGGGCAAGATCTACCTCCACCAGCAGGTGCGGGAGATCCTCAAGGAGTTCGACACCACCATGCACGAGCAGATCGACATCTACCAGCTGCTCACCCACACGTCGGGGATGAGGACCTACCCGGGCGCCTTTCTGGAGCCGTACGTGACGGAGTTCGACGATAAGATGGACAAGGACACCTGGATCAAACGCACCCTGGCCGGTCCCCTGCAGTTCAAGCCCGGCACCACCTGGAACTACTGCAATTTCGGATTCCAGTTCCTGGCCGAGATCATCGCCCGCGTGTCCGGCCTGGACTACGATGTATATATGGAAGAAAACATCATCCGGCCGCTGAAACTTAAGGACACGCACTTCTTCGTCCCCGAATCCAAAAAGAAGCGCGTCTGCCTGGCCTCGGACTGGAATGAATGGTTTCTCAACCGCACCCGCGACCAGGTCCCCTCGCCCTCCTTCCTGGGAGCGGGCGGCATGTACTCCACGGTGCCGGACATGCACCGCTTCGGCCAGATGCTCCTCAACGGCGGCGAACTGGACGGCGCGCGGATCGTGGGCCGTAAAACCGTGGAAGCCGGCACCAAGGCCCATATCCGGGATCTCATCTCCTACAACTGGCACGGCCACATCTTCTCGGACAGCCACCTGGTGCGCTACGGCCTGGGCCTGGAAGTGGACAAGCACCGGTTCCTGACCGACGGCACCTACGACCACGAGGGCGCGGGCGGCGTGCTCCTCTACATGGATCCCCAGGAAGAGTTCGTGTTCGCGGGCATCTACTCCAGCGAGGACTGGCACGGCGAATCCTGGGTCAGCCCCCTGGCCGTGGCCTGGGGCGGAATAGAGTAGCACGAGTCAGGCTGAGCCTGTCGAAGCATGACCCATGACCAAGGACGTGAAGGGATAAAAGTGAAAAGAAGAATGCATGAAGGCAACATAGATTGCCAGCCCGAGGACGTGGGGTACAACCCCGAGACCATCGAAACACTGGACGCGTTCAGCCTAAACCTGCTGGACCGGGGATTGATCCAGTCCGCCTGCTATCTCATGGCGCGCCAGGGCAAGATTTTCGCTCACAAATCCGCGGGCCGGCTGACCCGGGCCGCCGATTCCCCGGATTACCTGCCCGACAGCCTTTTCCC
>CAYQRT010000407.1:0-2564 GCA_964419695.1 uncultured Spirochaetaceae bacterium
GTGGCGGCGTGCAGAGACGGCCCCCCAGAAGCGGTTCCATCACCACCACCGGCACTTTTTTGGCCGCCGCGTAGCGAAGGCCGGCCGTACCGGCCTGATTCTCAATATCCATGTAGTTGTACTGTATCTGGCACATGTCCCAGTCGAACGCGTCCAGAATATTCCGGAACGCCTCGGCGTCGTCATGGAAGGAAAAACCCAGCCAGCGGAATTTGCCCGCGGTTTGGGACCGGCGCGCCCATTCCAGAACGCCCAGGTCGTTCATTTTCTTGAATGAATCGCGGCCCAGGGAGTGCAGCAGGTAGAAATCGACGCTTTCCGAACGCAGGCGCTTGAGTTGGGTGTCAAGCAACCGGTCGCAATCGGCCAGGTCATGCACCTCCCAGCAGGGCAGCTTGGTGACCAGCTTGACCTTGCGCCGGTATTCCCCCTGCAGATGCCGCCCCAGGAACTCTTCACTCTGCCCGCCGTGGTACGGATAGGCGGTATCCACATAGTTGACGCCGTGGTCGATCGCGTCATGGAGCATGCGCGCCGCCTGTTCCTCGTTAATGCGGCCATTCGTTTCCGGCAGGCGCATGGCGCCGAAACCCAGGGCGGAGACTGAAAAATCAAGTGCGCCGAACGGCCGGTACTGCATGGTTGACTCCTTCACGTGAAGATACCCGTCTCCCGCGCCGTGAGTCAAGCCGCGTCTTTCCCCGCCGGCCGGACGCGGCGGCGATTGAATCGACTCGGATTCAGCCGGAAAACTGCGTCATGTGGTGAACCGGCTGAGTTCGTCGTGTAATTTTTTGATGTTGGCCTCGTTATGCCGTCCTGTTTCGGACAGTGAGTTCATCATGGAAGCGATGCGGTCGGCGCCGCCGGTCACCCGGTCGATGTGTTCCAGGGTCTGGGCGGAGACGGAGGATACCTGCCGGATGCCCCGGTTGACCGCGTGGGCGTCACCGTGCATCTGGGTGGTTCTGGTTTTAATTTCGCCGGTGATGCTCAAGAGCGATCCCAGGGCGGTGACGATCTCCTCGCTGGAGGAGAGCAGCTCGGTCATACCCCGCAGGGTTTCCTCCATGGAGCCGTGAATGTCGCGGATGCCCGCGGCCAACTCGGAAAAATGGTCCGCCGCCTTCTTGTTCAGGACGTCGGCCTGGGTAATATCGGTGACGGTCCGGTTGATGGCCTCCCGGATGAAGGAGGCATTGGAGGCGGTCTGGTCCGAGAGGCGCTTCATCTCGTCGGCCACCACCGCGAAGCCCTTGCTCGCTTCGCCGGCGTGGGCCGCCTCAATGGCCGCGTTCATTGATAACAGGTTGGTGCTCTGGACGATTTCGTCGATGGCCCCGATCGACTCAAGTATCGAACCCGTGAAGCGCGCGATGGCGTCCACGGAATTGACCGATTCCTCCATGATGGCCAGACCCAGTTCGGCCTTGCGGGAGAGTTCGTGCGACAGGTCGTTCTTGCGGGTGACCGCGGTGGTCAGCTGTTGGATTGAGCTGGAAATCTGGTTGACCGCGGCGGAGGACTGGTTGAGGGCATCGGCCTGCGAGCTCATTGAATCCTTGATGCCGTCCAGCGAGGCGGTGATATGTTGTATGGATTCCGCCGAGCCGGAGATTTCACGGTGCAGCTCGCCGAAATTCCGACCGTGAGTGGAGAAGGTTTCCGCAATGGCGGCGATCTCCGTGGTGGTGTCAGCGGACGCGGCCTGGAGCCGCCGGCCGATCTCCACGCTGCCGGACGAGATGTCCTTGATGTTGACCATGATGCGGCGGAGCGTTTTTATGAACGTATTGAAATTGTCCGCCAGGGCCCCGATCTCATTGCGGGAGCGGGTGGTGATTTCGCCCGTCAGGTCGCCGCGGCTTAAGGACGTTTCCATGAGCGAGGTCACCTCGGTGATCATCCTGATCTCGCGGGTGATAAAGGCGGAGGAAATGAAGACCGCCCCCAGCAGGACAATCCCGGTGAACAATGCGCTCAACAGTAAGGTTTTGGTGATTTGCGCGAAGAAAGATTCGAGTGAATACCCGATGACGATGTATCCCTTGAGCCAGGAGGAAAGAAAATACACCGGCACGGCGATGACGGCCGTATCGCCGGCGACGAAGGAGGTGGCGTGTTGGTCATTGAGCGAGAGCCGGGCGCGGAACGCCTCCAAGGCTTCGCCGTTGACGCCGCGGATCACGTCCAGAGAGGCGCTGGTGACGGTAATGAAGCTGATGTCGCCCACCGCCTGGATTCTTTTGAAGTCCTCCTGCATGATCTCGTCCGATTCCCATTCCAGCGTGGTATCGGTGTACTTCTGGGAGATGATCTCCGCGATAACGGTAATGTCCTTTATCTTGGCGTCGACGTTCAGGGATAACAGGGTGGCGGCGATGACGCTCGCCAGGAGCATATTGTTGAGAAATAAAAGGAAGACAATGAAGAGCGTGAACTTTCTTTTCAGGATGGATTTGGTGCGGCGTTTCGCGTCCGTCTTCACGTTCCCTCCGGTGATTTTTTCAACAACCCGTTAGTGACAGCTTAATGCATGCAGAAATTCAAAGCAAGAAAAACAC
>CAYQRT010000408.1:0-2543 GCA_964419695.1 uncultured Spirochaetaceae bacterium
GGAAAATAGCCTGTATTTATAATCTGTTAAACCTATTTTGGCATTTTATTTATGCAACGAAGGGGTAAAGCTGGGAGATAAAAGTGGAGAGCATGGCGTTGAACTGATCGGGAACTTCAAGCTGCGGGAAATGGCCGGATCCCACCACCAGGCCAATCTGTACGTTCTTGAAGTTTGCTCTGATCTTTTTCCTGTCCACGTTGGCCGGGTTTATTGTAGCTAACCACTCACTCCCTACAGACAGAACCGGCTGTCTGAGTTTCTTGGCTATCGTCCGACTGTCAACCAGCATGATGTTGACTTCATCCAAGGCAATGGAGAGCGGGGTTTTTGTGGCCTCGTCCACAACGGCTTCCACCAACGTCGGATCGGTCTTCTTATCAAAGAAGCTTCGGTACAGCTTGCGGAATTGTTTCTCCCCATCCGGACCTTTCAACCTGTTGATGATTTGCTCGTAAAACAAGCCGGAAGTTTCTCCCAGTTTTGGTTGGGGAGTCGCCGGACAGTCGAGCATGACCACGGCTTTCACCAACTCTTGATAGTTGTGTGCGAAGAGTAGCGTCGTCGGGCAGCTGCCGGCATGGCCGATCGCAACGGCGTTTCTTATTCCCGCTTCGTGGGCCACTGCGGCAATGTCCTTTGCATGTTGCTCGGCTGTGTGTCCTTTGCCCGGGGTCGTTGATCGACCATTCCCCCGTCGGTCCATTCGGAGAATACGATGATGCCGCCTGAAATAACGCACTTGAGGCTCCCAGTGTTTGTGATTCGAGCACCAGCCGTGTATGAATATTAGAGGCGGATCGCCTTCTCCTTCAAGACGATAATAGATGCGGGCACCGTCATCGGTAACCAGTATCGGCATAGGGTTCTCCTTCCTCCACACAAGAAATTTCTTCTCCGGGGCTGAGTATAAGACGACTTCTCCCTATATGTCAAAAAAAGAAATCAACCACCACCCCTCCCCTCTTTTGGTCGATTTTTATTGACCTCCTCATTATTTTTACTAAGATTCCTGACAGTTAACTTTTGAATCCCGCTGCAAAGCGGGAAACCCTGAACCCTGAACCTTACGCCTTGCGCCCTGAGCCTATTATACACATGGACCATCACCTCAAAATGTGCCCACCCAGCTTCTGACAGGAGCTATTTTTCCTGTTGGGATGAATGCCTGACCTCATGTTTTACATAAAGCACCTCTTGACAGCTTGGCCGGAGACGGCTATACTTAGGCTATACATGAGGGGAGGTTGTATGCAAACAAAGATTCAAAAATGGGGCAATAGCCAGGGCCTGCGTCTTGCCAAAAACCTGTTAGAAGACGCCCGTCTTGGAGTCGGGGACGGGGTGGACGTTTCGGTACGGGACGGCATCATCGTCATCGAGCCACTGAAAAAGATCCGCGGGTGGTACCGGCTCGAAGACCTGGTGGCGAAAATTCCCAAAGACTACCAGGCGAGCGAAGTCGAATGGGGGGAGCCGGTCGGTAAGGAGGAATGGTAGATGGCTGCCTATATCCCCAGACAAGGCGACATGATTACCATCACCTTCGATCCCCAGTCCGGTCACGAACAAAAGGGGCGTCGGCCTGCACTGGTTGTGAGTAAGGATTTGTTCAACCGCAAGACCGGCCTTGCCATGGTGTGTCCTTTAACAAACACAGACCGAGCTTTTCCCTTCCACGTGCGTGTTCCGGAAAGTAGCCGTTTGAGGGGGTTTATCATGGTCGAGCAGGTCAAGTCGGTAGACTTCCGTACTCGCAAAGCGAAGCGCATCGAACATGCCCCTGATGAACTGCTGGCAAATGTGCTGTCCATATTGGATGCCTGCATCTACTGACCGGTCAATGAGACAGACAGAGATTTTCCTTGACTTCCTCATTATTTTTACTAAGATGTCGAACAGTTAAGCTTTGAACCCAGAACCCAGTATCCAGTACCTTGCGCCTTTGAGCTTTGAGCTTTGAGCCTTGAGCTTTTACTCTTACGCCTTGAGCCTATTACACATGGAGTATCACCTCAAAATGTGCCCTACCAACTCCTGACAGGAGCTTTTTTTCCTGTTGGGAGGAAAATTTTCATCACCAATTCGTAATTTCAGATCACAGAAACCGTAACCTTAGCCGATTCCCTGCTCATGTTGTGCCCCAATTTTCCACCAAGAAGCTGGCCGCGTTGAAATAATAATTGAGACGTCAAAATCAGGGTACGGCGCGAAACATGGAAAAGTTGGGCTGCTAGGGGGTGTTAAGCAAATCGCTCAGAAAACTGGCTAAGAGGGTGGAATTAGGCCTTGGTGAAACTGTATTTTCGGCAACGTGGGGAGAGACTGTTGCGCGTGAGAAGCGGAAGATTTTGATTGATTGAGTCTTTTAGATTTTTATGAGCTTCCTCATTCCCACGAGAAGTCTATGAATTTAAGGATGCGCCCCTTTCAACTGGGCGCCCATGTTTTGCTCTTTGAAAACTGAATATCGCCGGGTCAACGTTGCCAGGACATGACGCGTTCTCTCGCGATTCCGAAACCGACTCTTTTCCCAAGGTTTC
>CAYQRT010000409.1:0-2542 GCA_964419695.1 uncultured Spirochaetaceae bacterium
ACCTCTTTCGCCGCCGTGGATTCGAAGCCATCCGCTATTTCTTCGAGATGCGCCGCGACCTGGCTCACCCCATCGACAAAGTGGCGCTGCCGGACGGACTGACCATGCACTCGTGGCATCCGCGCCTTAGCGAACGCACCTTCGACGCCTTCAATGAAGCTTTTCGCGATCACTGGGGCTTCGAGCCCGAATCGCGCTTTGACGGCCTGCTTTTGGGGGTCAAGCTGCTGGCCAACATCTTCAAACTGCCGTTCGAATCCCTCTTCGGACCGGATCTTGATTTCTTCTCCATGTCCTTCTCCCTGGGCGCCAACTTCTCCTACTGCACCAACTCGGGCGACGTGATCGAGTTTACGTCCAACGGCCGGGTTCTGGCCGCGGCCGTGGCCCAATGGGAATTCGCCAAATTCACGATCAAGGATTGGAGCGCTTTCAACGCCTATTCGCTTTATGCCGAATTCGACGTCTGGTTCCTGTCCACGGACGTGCCGGGCGCGCCCGTCATAGAACCAAAAATTATGTTCGGGGTAAGGATAGGATTATTCTAGACAATCCCAAAACGAAAAATAGGCCATCCCCACAGGATGGCCATTTTTTATTTCTTCTCCAAAATACTCGAGTACGGTTTTTTCTTGGGCAGTATCGCCTTGATGCCGGTAGATGTGGGCAGCTGCTTGTCACCCAGATATTGACGCATACCCTTGACCAGAATCACGTATTCCGAGAGATCGTTCCAGAAAATGTAATCTCTGGTATGGGAATCCTTGATGCCGTCCAACTCCCAGCCGATGTAATCCACGCAGTAATTGTCCTTGTTGTCCTTGTAATAGAAAGCCTGGATATAGGGTCTTAAGATGGAACCGTTGAGCAATTCCTGGGCGCGCTTGCAGCTCAGGAGGATCGTATAATAGATCTGCTTGTTCCTATACCCCTCGGCGTACCCGCCGGAATAGTGAGAAGGATAGAACATGGGACTGACCGCGTCCACCTGGGCTGCCATTTCGGTGATATCCTGCCCTATCCAGCGTCCGAACTTGTAGACCGCCTGAAATCCGAACAGGTCGATGGAAATGGGTACGGACAGCCGCTCCCGGGCCTTTTTCAGAAACGACAAGAGCGCCTCGCGCTGTGTCTGGTCTTTCTTCTGGAAATCATACTTGCTGTTGCCGAAAGACGATCCCTTGAGGTCCGGAAACCTGATGTAATCGAACTGGATTTCATCCACGCCCGCGGCGGCCACGGCCCGGGCGCCGGCGATGTTGTAGTCCCAGACGAACTCGCTGTACGCGTCCACCCACTTCTCCGGCCCCTTGGTCAAGGGTCTGCCGTTGAGTTGCTTAATCGCGTAGGTGTGGTTGTCGTAATCGTAAAGCATCGTATCCTTGAACACGACATAACGACCGATCACGTAGATGCCGTCTTTTTTCAACCGGGCCATGGTTTCGGTAAACTTGACATAAGGTTCCACCACCCCCTTGACCTTGGCGATAAGCGGATCAGCGGTCCTGACGTGGATGTTGCCGTAATCATCCTTGACGTTGATGATCACGGCGTTCAAATTCATTTTTTTAAGCAGGGCGATCAATTTGGGATAATTGTCTCCCTGGGTGAACGTATAACTGATATACAGGCCTTTTTTGCCCGCGGCCCGCGGGTCGGGCGCCCGTGTTCGACGCGGCATGTACGCACCGGCCATTGGGATATTCTGGCCGTCCGCCGTCTGAACGGAAAGTAGTTGCTCATCGCCCAGAAACAGTCCCTGCAGAATACGGTCATCGCCCGTCTGCGTATCCACGGTAAGGATTTTCCGCCACCTTCTATTGGTCAACATGTACAGTGAACCGTTCCGGTAGGCCAGCCTTTCCACCCGGTAAAAATCCCCGTCGGGATACGTATACAGATCGGGACGATCGAGTTTTACAAAGCGTCGGGCGCGGATGCTGCCCCGGTACACCCCGCCTCCGTTGCCCAACCCGGCGAAAATTTCGTCGGGAGTCGAGCCGAAGCACACGGCCCGCACTTCCTCGAAGTAGTTGGGCTTATACGTCGGCTCGCCGGGCAGGCCCTCGTCAATCCCCGTAATGCTTTTGCCGCCGTCAGTGGACACGTAGACGCCGTTCTGGGCCTTGCTTCCCAGCTGGGCCGTGCCGACCAGCAGGAGGCGCCGGTCGTCCGGGTGCCAGGCCACGCACAGATACTCCACGTTGGTGGCCGCCCCTTCCAGGCGCGCCGGGACGAACGTCCGTCCGCCGTTTTCCGAGAGCATGAGTGATTCGGCAAAAAGCAAGGCGATGCGCAGGGTGTCGCGAGACACGGATACGTCCACCACCGGTTTGGTCAAGGCGTGGCCGCGGAAGGGATACACCACTTCCGGCGGCAGTCCCGTATCCTGACGCCGCCAGTTTTCACCCAGGTCGTCGGTGGCCAACAGCCCGTGCTGCCGCGTGATGAGCACCACCGATTTCCGGCCGCGGGGAATCACGGTGAGGATTTCGAATTTTTCGGGTTCGGCCAGATTCTTCACCGGCCTTACCAACGGATG
>CAYQRT010000410.1:0-2542 GCA_964419695.1 uncultured Spirochaetaceae bacterium
ACCCTCGTAGTGACCGCAGATGATGACGATGCTGCTTTCCCGCGACAACCATTCGGCGTCCGCCTGCCGGTAGCGCCGGCCGCCGGCCGAAGGGTAGACGATTCGTTTCCCTTCCACGCCGATGGCTTCCAGGGCGCCGATCACCGGTTCCGGCTTCATCACCATACCCGGTCCGCCGCCGAAAGGATAGTCGTCGCATTTCCTGTGTTTGTCCCGCGAATACTCCCGGAGCGGGATGCAGGATATGCCGACCAGGCCATCCGCCACCGCCCTGCCTATGATGGACGATGAGATGAATCCCCCGAAGACCTCCGGGAAAAGACTTATCACCGTTATGTCCACGTTACGCACGCTTCCCTTCCGCCAAGGTGCCCGACATACCGCGTCGGGATTCGAACGTCTCCCGTGGCGTGAAGCCCGTTCCTCCTAGTCCAATATTTCCAGAACCACTCTTTTTTCTTCTTTGGTCGCCGCGGCCGAAAGAATGATCCTCATCGCCTTGGCGATACGACCGTGTTTGCCGATAACCTTGCCGATATCGTTATCCGCCACTTTCAATTCCAGAATGGTTGATTTTTCCCCTTCAATGATATTGACCGCGACGCTGCCGGGATCGTCAACGAGTGATTTCGCAATGTACTCGACCAATTCTTTCTCCACAGTCGTCTCCTTTCGATTTTCTTATGTATCTTCTTTTTTCACCGATACGGATTTCCTCTTCAAGAGCATGCGTACGGTTGCGGAAGGCTGCGCGCCCTTGGAAATCCATTCCTTGACCCGGTCCTCCATGATCTTGATCTGCCGCTCTTCCATTTCCAGTGGATGATAGAAACCGACTTCCTCAATCGGTCTTCCGTCCCGCGGGGTGCGTGAGTCGGTGACGACGATCCTGTAGTACGGGCGTTTCTGGGTTCCAAACCGTTTCAGTCTGATTCGAACACTCAATGGTATACTCCTCCTTCGTGTCAATTCGCTATTGGCCCATCTTCTCTGCCAGCTGCTGTTGATAATCCTTGTTTCGCGCCATTTTTCTCATCATGGTTTTTGTTTTCTCAAACTTTTTTAGCAACTTGTTTACGTCAAACACCGCGGTCCCCGACCCCCGGGCGATCCGTTTCCGCCGGGTGGGGCCTATCATGAGTGGGTTCTTTCTTTCCGCCTTGGTCATGGAGAGAATGATGGCTTCCTCCCTCTTCATGTCCTCCAGTCGTATTGTATCCTCATCCACCTTTCCCTGCAAGCCCGGTATCATCTCCACCAGGCCGCGCAGGTTGCCCATCTTCCTGACGCGGCGGAACTGGTCCAGGTAATCGTCGAAATCGAAGGTATTCGATTCCATCTTCTCCCGGATTTTTTCCGCCTCTTCCTCCTTAATGACGCTTTGAGCCTTCTCCACCAGGGTGACTACGTCGCCCATGCCCAGAATCCTGGTGGCCATACGCTCCGGGTAGAAAGGCTCCAAATCCTCCAGTTTTTCACCGGTGCCGACGAACTTGATGGGCCGGCCGGTGATGCTTTTTATGGACAGCGCCGCGCCGCCGCGGGCGTCCGAATCGAACTTGGTCAACACCACGCCGGTGAGGCCCATTCGCTCGTCAAAAGTCTTGGCGATGTCGACCGCCTGCTGGCCGGTCATGGCATCCGCCACCAGAAGAAGTTCGTCCGGCCGGGCGGCCTTCTTGATGCGTTCCAATTCCTCCATCATCGGTTCGTCCGCCTGCAGGCGACCGGTGGTGTCGATGATGACCGTATCAAACTGCTCGCGCGAGGCCCGGGAGAGCCCGTGTTTGACAATGGCGAGCGGATCCTTGGATTCCTCCCGGTGCACGTCCACCCCGGCCTGGGCGCCCATCACTGAAAGTTGCTCAACGGCCGCGGGACGGACCGGGTCCGCCGCCACCAAAAGCGGGCGCTTCCCCTCCCGTTTGAGCCGGAAGGCCAGCTTGGCGGCGCTGGTGGTCTTGCCCGACCCCTGCAACCCCAGACAGAGAATGACCGACAAGGCGTCCGGACCCTTCAGGTTCAGGTCCTGCCGCTTGTCACCCAGCATTTCCACCATCCGGTCATGGATGACTTTTACGAACTGCTGGCTGGGCGTGACGTCCCGGGCCACTTTGAGCCCCAGGGCGTCTTCGGTGGTCCGGTTGACGAACCGTCTCACCACCCGCAGATTGACGTCCGCCTCCAGCAGGGCCATCTTGATCTCTTCCACGGCTTCCTGGACGTTCTTCTCGCTGATGACGGCTTTGCCGGAAATGCGTTTAATTATTGTTGAAAAAGTATTACTCAGGCGTTCCAGCATATTGATGGTCTCAGCGCAACTTTCAATTATATATAGATAAAAAGTGAAGTTGTCAACAAGAAAAATCCGACCGCCTATCCTTTTTCGGCCAGGGAGATGATCAATTCCACCTCCCCTATGGACGAATTGAGTTGGTTGGCTATCATGGCGGTGGTGAATCCCGCGTGGTAGAGGTTAAGGACTTTATCCCGCCGGCTGATTGTGGTAACCACATCATCAGCCTGCGGTGGCGGGGTAACG
>CAYQRT010000411.1:0-2535 GCA_964419695.1 uncultured Spirochaetaceae bacterium
CCCATCCGGCGGTCATGCGTGATGAACCGATTGGCGATGCGTTCCAGCTCACCCGCCTGAGACAGATTCTCCTGGGACGCCCGTCCCAAAGCGTCCTGGGTGGACGAGAACGCGTGCAATCCCCTGGTAATGCGCACCGTGGCGGCGGCGGTTTCCTTGATCACGGCGCTCAACTGTTCAAACGCCTGCCTGACCGCCACACCGCGTTCTTCCTCCCGGCGGGTGGCGGCTTCGATCAAAGTGGAGCCCTCCTTGAGCCGGCCGATATCATCGTGCATGGCCACACCGAATTTTTCCAACTCGCCCAACGCACCCGCCGTCCGGGAGATCCGGGAGATGATGTCTCCCGTTTTCTCGTTGTATTTACCGAAGGCGTCGCGGAACACGCCCGCGAACTCCACCGCCTCACTGATGAGCGCCCGGAAGGAGGTGAGGGCGGCGACGATTTCCTTGGTCATGCCGCCGGCGTTTTCGGCCAGACGCTTCACCTCGTCGGCCACGATCGCGAATCCCCTGCCCGCTTCCCCCGCCTGGGCCGCCTCAATGGCGGCGTTGAGTGACAAGAGCTGCGTCTGGGAGGCGATGTCGCCGATGGTCTCCGCGGTTTCCCCGACCCGCTCCAGGGCGCCGGAGAGCCGCTCCATCAACTCGCCCAATTCCGAGACGGCCATCGCGTTATCGCCCGCCTGACCCTTAAGCAGTCCGGCGGTTTCTTCGATCTCCCGCGAAAAATCGGTCGCCTTTTCCTGTTCGGCCAGCATGGTATTGAGGGACGCCGCCACCCCCTCGACCGTCTCGGTCTGCCGGCCGAGTATCGTCAACAGTTCCGCAATCTGCCGGTTGGCCTCTTCCTGTTCCCGGCGGAACTCCTCGAGCTCCCGTTCCTGCCGCTGGACCGCGGCGATGATCGACTCCAGCTCCGCGCGAAAGGCGCCGAACTGGGAAGCCGTCTCCCCCGTGGCGTGCGACAGGGAACCGCCCGTCTTAAGCGATTGCGCCGCCGCGGTTTTAAGGTTGCGCACCAAACCGGACAGGAATTCCATGAGCCGGTTGACGGCCACCCCCAATTCCCCTATTTCATCAAAATGTAAAAGATGGATTTTCTGGGTGAGATCGCCTTCCCCCCGGGAGAGGAAGGCCAGCTTTTCCTTCATAAAGCGCACCTGCCTGCCGGTTTCGTGTCCGGCCAGAAAAAGAAGCAGGATGATTTCCACCAGGAAACAGAGGCCGAGCAGGACAAAAACCGTTTCAAAGGACGGATAAAAGACGGCCGCTGGGGATTGCACCAGGTAGTACCGTGTGATATAGGCGGCATACGAGAAATATATCAACCCCAGCCCCAGGATGATAAAATGATACTTGTTTCTGACAAAGAGGTCCCGTTCCTTGGGGAGAATGCTGCTGATTTCCAACCGCCGCTTGATTTTAAGCAGGGTGATGTTGGCCACCAGGGCGGTGATCACCGCGGCATGCAGGCCGTTACCGGTGTTGATGAGCAGAGACCACAGGAAAGGCAGGCCGTTCGGCGCCTGCCAATTGTTGATGAGGAAAAAGACCACGGTTCCCAGCGCCCACAACATGGTCTGCAAGGCGATGATGACCAGGGGCAGGCGGATGGCGGCCAGCCGCGCCCGGCGGTACACGTCGGGCCGGCGCTCCCCGTCCAGGTAACGGAACAGGGGGAGGAAAAGCCGGTAGATGATAACGGAAAAAATCAGCACGGCCGCGAAAAAAATCATGAGGATGACCGGCCGGGGCGAATGGACCAGACGCTCCGCAAAAGTCTCGGCAAGCGTGGGATTGAACAGCCTCACCAGCGCCTCATTCGCGTTGATAAAGAAAAAGGGGATGGCGAAATTCACCAGCATGATGAGGAAGTAGAATCCGCGGCGCTTCATATGTACAAGTATAGGAGACCGTAGTGGATTTTTCGAGGAAAATTAACCGAAAGCAGAAGAACGGGCGCGTGTTACCGGATCGAACCCGCCAGCCGGCTGACGGCCCCGGCCAGCAGGCGCTGGCAGCCGCCGAATCCGGGCGTCCGTTTCCCGGTGCTTTCGTCCATATAGAGCCGGCGGTTGATCTCAATCATGACCGCGCGCACCCGCGGCTCCTTCCGGTAAAACGGAAGCGGAACCAGGGCGCCGGCGAAGGGGTGGTTGATGTCGACTGATAATCCCTTCTCCTCCCGGAACCATTCCTCCAGGGCGCGGACCAACCGATCGGGGGTGTGAAACGCGTCCGTGCCGAGGCAAATGTCCGGCCGCGGCCGGTCCGTGGGTTCCTCAAAGGTGAAGGGGCGGTCGGGGAAACTGTGGCAATCAATAACAAGACAATCTCCCGTGACCGCCAGCCGTTCCTCCGTCGCCTCAAGCAGCCGTTGGTGGTGAGGGCGGTAATATGCGTCGAGCAGCGCGCTTCTTTCGGCAGGAGTAACAAAGCGACGGAGCGGCGCCCCGTCCAGCGTCCTGAGATAGACCGCACCCAGGCCGCGGCGCGCCATGGGTTCCTGGGCGTCGTCGGGGAACCGCTCCG